>JAUNUA010000205.1 GCA_030538435.1 Brachybacterium sp. | reverse complement strand
CCCCGCACGGTGGACGCGATGCAGGTCGGGGAAGTGGGGGTCGGTCACGGTGCTCCTGTACGAGTCGGGGATCGCGGTGTCGATACGGGCGGCCATCATTTGGCGGATCCCGCGGTGAGGCCCTCCCGCAGGGGGCGCTGGCCGAAGAGGAATACGACCACAGCGGGGATCATCGACAGGATGACACCAGCCAGGACGACGGAGATCGATCCCGTGCCGAGGTTCCCCTGCAGCGTGACCAGACCGAGCGGCAGGGTGTAGTTCTCCTCGCTGATCATGAAGATCAGCGGGCGGAAGAACTCGTTCCAGTGGAAGTTGAACGCCAGGACGCCGACGATGGCCATACCCGGGAACGCGAGCGGCGCGTAGACGGCGAAGAACGTCCGCCAGGGGCTGGCACCGTCGATCGCGGCCGCCTCGCCGAGCTCGAGCGGAAGCCCGAGGAAGTACTGGCGCATGAGAAAAGTGCCGAACGCGGTGGGGATCGCGGGCAGGATCAGGGCGAGCAGGGTGTCCGAGAGGCCCATCCCGCGGATGATCATGAAGACCGGGACGATGGTGACCTGGACGGGGACCATCATGGTGGACAGCACCACGGCGAACAGCAGGTTCGATCCGCGAAAGCGCATCCGGGCGAAGACGTACCCGGCCATCGCCGCAGTCATCATCTGACCGACGGCGATCACGCCGGTCACCAGCGCACTGTTCAGGACCAGCAACGGCATCCGCAGCTGCTGGAAGACCTCCCGGTAGCTGGAGAAGTCGGGGCTCGTGGGGAAGAAGCTGGGTGGGAGGCTGAAGGACTCCGCTGCGGGCCTCAGGGACGTGGTGAAGGTCCACCAGACGGGGCCGAGGGTCAGGGCAGCCGCGACGAAGAGCGCCGCGAACTTGGCGAGGGATGGGAGGTGTCGGGTCATCGGAGTTCTCCTGGGTGAGAGCGGGTTCGGTCGCGGGGTGCGGGACCGGTGCTCACTGGTAGAAGACGAATCGTCGGGCCAGGCGGAACTGCACGGCTGTGACCAGCATGATCAGGATCATCAGGACCAGTCCGATGGCGCTGGCGCGACCGAACTCGAGTTCGCGGAAGGCGCTCTCGTAGATGACCATCACCACGGTGCGGGTCGAGTCCCCGGGTCCGCCGCGGGTGAGGACGTAGGGCTGGTCGAACACCTGCAGCGCGGTGATGATCGCCATCACGGAGGCGACCAAGATCGTGGGGCTCACCAGTGGGAGCGTGATGTTCCGGAACTGGCGCCACCCCGTGGCACCGTCGATGGAGCTCGCTTCGTACACGTCCCGGGGGATCGCAGCGAGACCGCCGATGAACAGCAGGAAGCTGAATCCGAAGTTCTGCCAGACGTACACCAGGATCACCACGACCATCGCCCACTGAGGATGGGTCAGCCATGGCACCGCCGGGATCCCGACGAGGCCGAGCATCCAGTTGACGACGCCGTAGGACTCGTTGAACAGGTAGCGCATGAGGATGGAGACGCTGGCCGCGGACAGCACCAGTGGGAAGAAGAAGGTGGAGCGGAAGAACACCCGCATCCATGACGGCATCGTCGACTGCACGAGGACGGCTAGCAGCATGGCGACCACGAGCTGAAGACCAACGGCGATCACCACGAAGGCGCCGGTGTTCAGGAAGGCCACGCGCACGGTGTCGTCGGTGGCAAGGGCCGCGAAGTTGTCCAGGCCTGCGAACTCTGGGCGGGTGAGGATGTCCCAGCGGAAGAAGGCGAGGACCAGCGAGGCGATGATCGGGAGCACGACGAAGATGCCGATGCCGAGCATTGTCGGGGCGAGGAACGCCCAGATCATCAGTCGGGAGTGACGGTGGTGGTTCATGAGTCCTCCTCGGCGAAGATGCCGTCGAGCTCGCGGTCGAGGGTCTCCAGGGAACTGGTGACCGCGGCCTCCCCGCCGGACAGGGCGGTGGAGACAGAACGGATGAGGGCGGTCTCGACGGCGGCCTGCTGCGGTGGGGCCGGGATCGGGCCGGAGTCCGGGAAGCGGTCGAGGGTGTCGTAGAACCGTGACCAGTGGGCAGGACCTTTACCGGTGTAGAAGGCGTCGTCGACCATGGAGCGGCGGGTCGGGGTGGTAGCGGGCGTGGGGAAGGCCAGCTCCATTGCCTCTTTGGTGGCGGTGTACTTCAGCCATTCCCAGGCCTGATCGGGTTTGCTGGTGGTCTTCATGACGGCGTACCCGGCAGCGCCGAACTGGTGGCGCTGGGACTGCCACCGCGGAAAGTACTGCACGTCGTACTGCTCGCTGCTCATCCCGCCCTCGAAGAGCCCCTGGACCCAGTAGCCGCCCGCCGGGGTGGCGGCCACGCGCCCGGAGGCGAAGAGACCGACGAGGGTGTTGCCGCCGCCCCCTTCGGGCCGGGCGGCGAGCCCACCGGCGACGAGCTCGCGCATGTAGTCGAAGGAGGCGTGGACCCGGTCATCCAGTGCGTTGGAGCCGGTCCACAGGGGGCCGCCCCCGCGGGGCTCGATGTCCGGGTAGAAGGTGTCCCAGAAGTCGTCCCCGCCGGGTGCGGCCTCCTCGATGAGGAAGGACGTGTCGTTGACGTACAGCCACGGGACCACACCGCCGAACAGGCGGTTCGTCCAGAAGTAGGGGGTGAGGCCGGGCTCGTTCACCTCTTCCATGAGGGAGGTGAAGTCGTCCCGGGACCAGTCCTCCTCCGGCATGTCCAGACCGTTGCTCTCCAGGACGTCGAGGTTCAGGTACATGTTGGCGGCGTTGAAGTCCAATGGCAGCTGATACAGCGATCCGCGGTACATGAACGCCTCGATGAGACTCGGGTGGACGTCCTCGAAGTAGTCCTTCATCTCCTCGGCGTCGCGGGTGATGTAGTCATCCAGCGGCAGCGCGAGACGCTCGGCGAAGAGCTGTGCACCCTCGGTGGCGGTGTAGACGATGTCCGGTTCTGTGCCGGCGGCGACCATCGTCAGCACTTTCGCGAAGAAGTCCCCCCAGTCTGTGGCCTGCACTGCTTGGATGCGGACGGGAATATCCGGGTGCTCCTCCATGAAGGCCTCGGCGATGACCTCGCGGCCGGCCGCGTCGGTGGCGGTTCCGATGATCAGGACGTTCAGCGCATCCTCACCGCGACCGGGGATGTCCCGTCCGGTGAGGCGCGGCCAGGCCGCGGCAGTGGCGCCGATCCCGGCCAGGGCGGCCCCGCCGAGAGCGGCCCGGCGGGTTATGGCGGATGAGGGTGACATGGCGTTCCTCTTCGTCGAGTGGGGCGGGCTCGATACCTGCATCCCGTGCTTTGACACGTGTCGAAGTTCGGATCGAGTATGACCTGAGCTTCGACACGTGTCAAGGTTTGGTTCGCAGGCCCTGGGGGCGGCCGCTCTACGCGCGCAGCGGGGGTGCCCCCACGGTCTGCCGCTCCACCAGGGGGCACGCAATGACGCGCGGCCACCGGGCACCGTCGGTCACCGGGTCGGTTCCGTCGATCATCCCCAGCAGGACCTGCATCGCACCCCGACCCATGTCCTCGTGGGGCAGAGCGAGCGTGGACAGCGGTGGGGTGAGCACCTCGGCGAAAAAGTCCTCGTCGTCGAAACCGACCACGGACAGTCCGTCCGGGACCTCGACTCCCCGCACAGCGGCCGCATGGATGGCCCCCGCGGCGACACGGTCGCGGATGCACAGCACGGCGGTCGGGGGCCGCTCCCCGTCCAGGAGGCGGAGCATCTCGCGGTATCCATCGTCCATCTGCCACCCGGCGCGGACGACCTGCGCCTCCATGCCCGCTGCTTTCATCGCGTGGCGGTAGCCGGCGATGCGCTCGACGTTGCCGACCGTGTCATCGTCACCAGCGAGCATCACGACGCGGCGGTGTCCGACCTCCAGCAGGCGCTGCGCCGCCCGCCTCGCTCCCCCACGGTCATCGGGAAGGAAAGACGGGATGGTGGCGCTGTCACGATCGTCGGCGATGGCCTCCTCTGGTTCGCAGTTGAGCAGGACCAGCGGCAGGCCGGCACGGTGATCCGGCATCGGCACCCGGGTCCGTCCCATCGTGGCGAAGAGCAGCCCGTCCACCTGCCGCTCTGTGAGTGCGCGGACTGCGTCGGATGCGTCGGTGGACCGCAATGACAGGTCGACGGTGAGGACCATGTACCCGGCCTCCTCCGCTGTCGCGGAGGCTGCTCGGATCATCCGTCCGGCCCAGGGGGAGGTCGCGATCTCGTCGGTGATCAAGCCGATCGTGCGGGTGCGCTGCTCCTTCAGTGACAGCGCAATCGCACTGCGGGTGTATCCGAGCTCCGCCGCGGCTGCGAGCACCTTTGCCTTCGTGTCTGCGGAGACCGTCCCCTTGGTGCGGTCGTTCAGCACCATGGAGACGGTCGCTCGGGACACCCCCGC
>JAUNUA010000204.1 GCA_030538435.1 Brachybacterium sp. | reverse complement strand
GACGTCCACGTCGCGGGGGTCGGGCAGCCCGCGCACCAGGTCCAGCAGCTCCACTTGATGGGACATGTCCAGGTAGCTGGTGGGCTCGTCCAGCAGCACGATCGGGGTCTCCTGCGCGAGCACCAGGGCCAGCCACACCCGCTGCCGCTGCCCGCCGGAGAGCTGGGCGATGTCGCGGTCGGCGATCTCCAGCAGGTCCATCCGCTCCAGCGCCGAGGCGATGACCTCCTCGTCCCGTGCGGTCCTCGCCCCGAACCAACTTCGGTGGGGGTGGCGGCCGCGCTCGACCAGCTGCTCCACGGTCAGGCCCTCGGGACTGATCGGTGACTGCGGCAGCAGAGCCACGGTGCGGGCGTAGGCCCGTGCACCCCAGCCCGACACGTCGGTGCCGAGCACCTCGATGGTCCCCTCCATCGGGCTCAGCTGGCGGGTGAGCCCCCGCAGCAGCGTGGTCTTCCCGCAGCCGTTCGCGCCGATGATCGCGGTGCTGCAGCCGGCCGGGACGTCCAGGTCCAGGGGGCCGACGACGCGCCGGCTGCCGTAGCCGAGGACGACGCCCCGCAGACGCATCGCGGGGTCGGCGTGCCGGTGATGGTGGTCGTGCTCGGCGTGGTCCGCGAGATCGGCGAGGTCCGCCCGATGGTCAGCATCGGCGGGCGCCTCGCGGTGCTCGGGGGTGGGGGTCACGCTCATACTCCTCGTCGAGATCTGATCAGCAGCCACAGCATCAGCGGCGCCCCGGCAGCGCCGGTGAGAATACCCGTCGGCAGCCGCAGCCCCGGAATCGTCTCCGCGGCCAGGAAGTCGGCGATGACCACGATCAGCGCACCGACCAGCGCGGAGGCGATGATCGAGGGGCGCCCGCCGGTGAGTCCGCGCGCCAGGGGCGTGGCCAGCAGCGCCACGAATGCGAGCGGCCCGAACGCGGCCGTCGCGATCGAGGCGAGCAGCGCACCGACGACGAGCGCCCAGAAGCCGGTCCGCTCCGGCTCCGCGCCGAGCCCGTGAGCGAAATCGGCGCCGAGATCGGCGGGGGCGAGCCGCTGGTGGAGGACCGCGGCGACGGGCCCGAGGACCGCCAGGGCGACGGTGATCCAGCTGACGCGCTCCCACGTCGCAATGTTCAGCGATCCGGACGTCCAGATCGCCACGGTCTGCAGGTTCCACCGGTCCAGGCCCAGCACGATCTGGGCGACGATGACCTGGGCGAGCGCGGCGATGGCTATGCCCGCCACGATGACTTTCTCCCCACCCATCGCGCTCGTGGCGCCGCCCGCCCCGTCGGACCCGGCACGGGCGAAAGCCAGCACCAGTGCCGAGGCGGCAAGTCCCCCGACAAGGGCGCCCGCGGCCATCCCGAGCCCCGACGCATCGAAGACGGCGAGCGCCGTGACGGCTCCGGCGGCGGCTCCCCCGGAGACGCCGATCAGGTCCGGGCTCGCGAGCGGATTGCGCAGGGTGCGACGGAACAGGGCACCGGCCGCGCCGAAGGCGGCGCCCGCAGCGACCGCGCCGACCGCCCGCGGCAGTTTGGACTCCATCACCACGTACGTCGCACCGGGGATCTGCTCCCCACCGAGGATCCGCACGACGTCCGGCAGGGTCACCGTGAACTGGCCGAGCAGCACCCGCACCGCCACCATGCCCAGCAGCGCCAGGGCGAGGCCGCCGAGCGCGAGGGCCATGCGGCGTCGGCCGCGGGCCTGCAGGAGCCGCACGACCTCGCGGGCGGGAGTCGCGGACCCGGCGGTGCGGTCCGGTCGCGGGCCATCGGCCTGGTGGGGGCTCCCGGTGCGGGTCTCCAGGGTCGCGCTCATAGGCTCATCGACCTCCGGCGCAGCAACAGGAGCATCACGGGGACGCCGAGGACGACGGTGGTCACGCCGATGTGGATCTCCGAGGGGGCGACGATGAGCCGGCCGACGAGGTCCGCGGCGAGCACCAGGGCGCCTCCCCACAGCGCCGTCGCCGCGACGAACAGGCGGGTGGACGGGGGGCGTAGTCGCCGCAGGACGTGCGGCACCAACAGGCCGACGAACATCACCGGGCCCGCGAGCGCGGTCGCGGCGGCGGTCATCAACACGGTCGCCCCGAGGAGCACGATCCGCAGATGCTCGGGGCGGATCCCGAGCCCGTGCGCCATCTCGTCGCCGAGGGCGAGGGCATCGAGTCCCGGAGCGCAGAGGAACACCAGGACTACCCCGAGGATGATCACCCAGGACAAGCTCGCGGCATCGGTGACGGTGGAGCGGGCGACGGTGCCGATCGACCAGAACCGGAAGCGGTCCTGGACCGTGGGCACCGCGATGATCAGGGCGTTGGTGACGGCCAGCGCACCGGCGGAGACCGCAGCGCCCGCCAGCACCAGCGACAGCGGCCCGGGGGCGCTGCGCGCGCTGCCGGTGAGGCGCCCGGCGGCGCTCGCCGCGGCGTAGACGAGGATGGCGGCGGCGAGGGTCCCGAGGATCGCCAGCATCATCAGCACGGCGATGTTGCCGGTGAGCCCGAGGCCCAGCCCGATCGCCATCGCCAGCGATGCGCCGGCGCCGAGGCCCAGCAGACCGGGATCACCGAGCGGGTTGCGGGTGGCGCCCTGCATGGCGAGCCCGGAGACCGCGAGGGCGGAACCGACCAGCAGGGCGGTCAGGACCCGGGGGATGCGGTCGATGACGGCGGCCTGGTCCATGCTGGAGCCGATCGCTGCGTCGGCGTTGCCGTTGACGAACGCACCGAGGGCGGAGAGCACGACACCGAGGTCGACGCTGCGCGCCCCCAGCGCGACCGACAGCACCGCGAGTGTCGTCGCCACCACGAGGGGGACGAGGACGAACGCTGCGCGCCGCGCCGGTCCAGGACGACGCGCGTTGTCGGGGCGTCGCGCGGACCCCGGGTGCCGTGCTGACCCGGCGAGCGGCGCAGCGCTGTCGCGACGCGCGTGGTTCACGCGTCGTGTCGGGCTCGGCGCCGGGGGCACGGGCGACTCACTCGGCGGACGCGGAGTCCGCCACCTCAATGATCTGGGGCATCACGGTCTCCAGGGCCCACGGGATCGACAGAGCGGAGGCCGCGGAGATCGACAGCGCCTGCATCTGGTCGGTCTGGGGCAGGAAGTGATCGTTCTCGATCGCCGGGATGCGGGACAGCAGCGGGTCGGCGAGGACGGTCTCCAGTGCGGCCTCGTCGTTGAACCAGGCGACCAGCAGGTCGGACTCGAGCTCGTCTGCGCGTTCCGGCGACCAGGTGATGAAGAAGGCGCCGTCATCGCCCGCGTTCTCCTGGACGACCGGGGCGTTCTGCATCCCCAGGGTCTCCAGGAACTTGGGGCGGTTGTCGGCGTCGGTGTACAGCGAGATCTGGTCGGCAGCGGCGGGGTCGAGCGTGGCGAACAGGAACGTCGTGCCCTCCAGTGAGGGGTTCTCCTCGGCGACGGCCTGCATCTGCGACTCGACGTCCTCGATGACGCGCTGGGCCTCGTCCTCCTGTGCGAGGGCTTCACCGACCAGGGTGAGGCTGTCCTGCCAGGAGGTGCTCCAGGGTCCGGATCCCTCGGGGTAGGCGATGGTGGGGGCGATCGCGGTCAGCGCGTCGTACTGCTCCTGGTCGAGGCCGGAGTACGCGGCGACGATGAGGTCCGGGGTGGAGGCGGCGATGGCGTCGGTGTCCAGGCCATCGGTGGTGGAGAACAGGGCCGGGGTCTGGCCGCCGAGCTCCTCGACCTTCGCGTCGATCCAATCGGTGCTCTGGTTCTCGTTGCCGCCCCAGGTGACGGCGTCCATGCCGACGGGGACGATGCCGAGCGCGAGCACGGTGTCGGGGTTCACCCAGGAGATGGTGGCGATGCGCTCCGGGGCCGTCTCGAGGGTGGTCTCGCCGAGCGCGTGGGTGATGGTGCGGGGGTAGGCGCCCTCGGCCGGCTCGGCGTCGCCGCCCTCCCCCGATCCGGTGTCCCCGGAGCCGGTGTCACCGGCGGGGCCGGTGCTGCAGGCGGCGAGGACGGCTCCGATGCCGGCGGCGGTGCCCGCCCCGAGGACGGCACGTCGGCCGAGACCGGTGGAGGTGGGGGTGGGGCGCGGGGTGAGCGACACGGGCGGTGATCCTTTCGACGGCGATCCGTCGACGGACGACGCCCCCGGCGAACCGGGGAACGCCGCTTAGCAGAACGCGGACGTTTCGATATGAGGTAAGGCTCGCCTATCCTACGTCGCGCTGTGCTGCACGCCACCGATCCAGACGTGGATCACACCACCGGAGCGGGCTGCCGGGGTGAGCCTCCGCTGGGCGTGCTCCGGGGGTGAGTATGGGAGCGCCGCTTACGGACCGAGCGCATCAGCGCCGGCATTGTCCGGTCCCGGTTCCATCCCACGCGGAATGGAACCGGGATCGGACAATGCGGGGAGGCCGCCG
>JAUNUA010000203.1 GCA_030538435.1 Brachybacterium sp. | reverse complement strand
CGGATAGACTGCCGGAGTTTCGGGGCGGACCTGGGGCGTCGTGCCCGGGCGGTCCCTGAGTGACGGACCCCCATCACAGAGGTGACACCCCCATGAAGGTCTTCGTGCAGATCCCGTGCTTGAACGAGGAGGAGACCCTCCCGATGGTGCTGGATACCATCCCGCGCGAGCTGCCCGGCGTCGACGAGGTCGAGATCCTCATCATCGACGACGGCTCCACCGATCGGACCGTCGAGGTCGCGCGTGAGCACGGCGTCACGCATTTCGTGCAGCACGCCCGGAACATGGGTCTTGCCCGCTCCTTCCGCGACGGCGTCGACTACGCGCTCGCCCATGGAGCGGACATCGTCGTCAACACCGACGGCGACAACCAGTACAAGCAGGAGCGGATCGCCGACCTCGTCGCCCCCGTCGTCGCCGGGGAGGCGGACATCGCGATCGCGGACCGGCAGACGAAGACCATCGAGCACTTCTCCGGCTTCAAGAAGACGATGCAGTCGGTGGGCTCGAAAGTCGTGAACATCGCCGCGGAGACCGAGCTGCCGGACGCTGCCTCCGGGTTCCGGGCCTATTCCAAGGCATCCTTGATCCGGCTGAACGTCGTCACCCAGTTCTCCTACTGCATGGAGACGATCATCCAGGCCGGCAACAAGCGCCTGCGGATCGCCTCGGTGTCGATCACGACGAACCCGAAGACCCGCGAATCGCGGCTGTTCAACAACATCTTCCAGCACATGGCGAAGTCCGGATCGGCGATCGTGCGCGCCTATCTGATGTTCAAGCCGCATCGGGTGCTGGGATGGCTCGCCGCGATCACCGGCATCATCGGCGCGATCCCCTTCGTGCGGTTCCTCATCTACTTCCTGCTGGGTGACAGCGCCGGACGCACCCAGTCGCTGGTCTTCGGCACCATGCTGCTGACCTTCGCGTTCCTGTGCCTGGTGCTGATGATCATCGCGGACCTGCTGCGCTCGAACCGGGTGCTGATCGAGGACGCCCTGGAACGGCTGAAGGAGATCCAGTACGGGGAGCCGGACCATCCGCTGGTCGGCCATCCGGGGAAGGCCCGGGACGTCGTCCAGCACGGGCTGGTGCGCCGGGAGCCGATGGCGGCCTCCTCGGCTCCTGTGCGGGAGATGGACCCCCGGGACCTCGCGCCCGAGGATGAGCCCGACGCGTGGGCTGCTGTGCAGGTCCAGCGGCGGTGACCCGATCCGGGGCTCCCGCCGGATCCGCGGACCGCGGTTTCGCGATCACCGCGGACGGCCCGGGCGCCGCCCGCGCAGGCGTCATCACCACGCCTCACGGTCAGATCGAGACCCCCTCGTTCATCCCCGTCGGCACCAAGGCCACCGTGAAGGCCGTGCTGCCGGAGACGATGACAGACCTCGGTGCGCAGGCGATCCTCGCCAACGCCTACCACCTGTACCTGCAGCCCGGCCACGAGCTGGTCGATGAGGCCGGCGGGCTCGGCGCGTTCATGAACTGGCCGGGCCCCACCTACACCGACTCCGGCGGATTCCAGGTGATGAGCCTCGGCGCGGGATTCAAGAAAGTGCTGTCCGGCGAGTTCGCGGGCGGGGACCGCGCGCGCACCGCGACCGGTGAGGACGACGCCGTCGCCGAGGGGAAGGAGCGCCTCGCGGACGTCGACGACGACGGTGTCACGTTCCGCTCCTTCATCAACGGAGATGTCCACCGCTTCACCCCCGAGATATCCATGCAGATTCAGCATGGCCTGGGCGCGGACATCATGTTCGCCTTCGACGAGCTGACAACACTGATGAACTCCCGTCGCTACCAGGAGCAGGCGCTGGAGCGGACGCGCCTGTGGGCGGAGCGCTGCCTGGTGGAGCATGAGCGGCTCACGCAGGAGCGCGCCGACGCGCCGTATCAGCAGCTGTGGGGCGTCATCCAGGGCGCCCAATACGAGGACCTGCGGCGGCAGGCTGCCCGGGACCTGGGGTCGATGGAGGCGGCGGGCATCACCTTCGACGGTTTCGGGATCGGCGGGGCACTGGAGAAGGAGAACCTGGGCACCATCGTCGGCTGGGTGACCGAGGAACTGCCGGAGAACAAGCCCCGCCACCTGCTGGGGATCAGCGAAGTGGATGACCTGTTCGTGTCCGTGGCCGCCGGTGCCGACACCTTCGACTGCGTCTCCCCGTCGCGTGTGGCGCGCAACAGCGCGGTGTACACCCGCGCCGGGCGGGTGAACCTGACGGGGGCGCGGTACCGCCGGCAGTTCGCTCCGATCGACGAGACCTGCGACTGCTACACCTGCACCCACTACACCGCGGCGTACGTCCACCACCTGTTCCGCGCCAAGGAGATGCTGTCCGCGACGCTGTGCACGATCCACAATGAGCGGTTCGTGGTGCGGCTCGTCGACGAGATGCGCGCCGCGATCAGGACGGGGGAGTTCGAGGCGCTCCGCGAGGAGCGCACCGGGGAGTACTACGGCGCTGCGCGCTGAGCGCCATACCCGTCCACGGGAACACCGGGAGGGGCTCAGCCGGTGGTGAAGGAGGCGCGCGGCGCACCGATCCCCGGATCGATCCTCGGCACGTCCCCCGCCCCGGGGCGGATGTCGATGTCGAAGATGTCCAGCGGCAGGTACACCGTCGCGCAGGAGTTCGGGATATCGACCACCCCGGACAGGCGCCCCTCGATCGGGGCGGCGCCGAGCAGCAGGTATGCCTGCTCCGGGCTCCACCCGAAGGTCGTCAGGTACTCGATCGCGTGCAGGCAGGCCCGCTGGTAGGACAGCTGCGAATCGAGGTACCGCTGCTCCCCCTCCAGGGTCACAGAGGTCCCGGAGAACGCGAGCCACCGGCTGTGCTGCGGCTCCACGATTCCGGGCATGAAGATCGCGTTCTCCGTCACGCCGTACTTCTCCATGCCGCCCGGGATCACGTCCACATGCAGATCCATGAACCCACCCATCTCGATGGCACCGCAGAACGTGATCTCCCCATCGCCCTGGGAGAAGTGCAGGTCACCGAAGGACAGGTTCGCGCCGTCCACGAACACCGGGTAGAACACGCGGGATCCCTTGGAGAGGTTCTTGATGTCCTGGTTGCCGCCGTTCTCGCGTGGCGGGGCGGTGCGCGCCGCCTCTGCGGCCACCCGGTCGACGTCCGCGGAGTCCACGCCGCCGAGGACCGCTGCATCCGGCTCCGGCGGCAGCGCGAGCGGCGGCACCCTCTGCGGATCCGTCGCGATCAGCGCACCCTCCCGGGCGTTCCACGTCTGCAGCAGCTCCGCCGAGGGCGCCGTACCCATCAACCCGGGATGGATCAGACCGGTGAAGGACACGCCCGGGACGTGGCGGGACGTGGCCTGCTGGCCGCTGAAGTCCCACACCGCTTTGTACGCATCGGGGAACTGGTCGGTGAGGAAACCGCCGCCGTTCTCGCGGGCGAAGATCCCGGTGTACCCCCAACCTTGCCCGGCCAGTGGACCCTCCTCCTGCGGGATCGGACCGACGTCCAGGATGTCGACGATCAGCAGGTCACCGGGTTTCGCTCCCTCGACGCGGAAGGGTCCGGACAGGGTGTGCACCGAGTTCAGAGGAGCGTGCAGGATGTCCTCGGCACTGTCGTCGTTGTGAATGGCGCCGTCGAACCACTCCCGGCAGTCCGCGCGGAACGACTCACCCGGCCGGACGGTCGCGACGGGCGGGATATCGGGGTGCCACCGGTTGTGGCCGAGCTTCTCCTGCTCGGTGAACGATCGGTCGGAGTCCAGGGGGAACAGGTTCTGCGGCATGACGCGGGCCTTTCGAGGTGGAGGGAACGGGACCTGCCTGCGGGGAGGTGACGACGGGGTGGTCAGGGGCGGGGGAGCTTCGCGTGGCGCGGATCGCGGGAGACTCTGGCCTGACGGGCGTGCCGTCCGCGTCCGGGGACGGCGTCGACCACGGTGGGACGTTCCGCGCTCGCGGCGGTCGACTCGACCAGCCGTTCCCGTGCGGGGTCGCTCCGACGCACACCGGGCGCTCCGATCAAGCGCACGGCGACCTCCCCGCACCGGGGGCAGTGGCGCCGACGGGTCTCGTCGGTCATCGGCAGATGCACCTCATCCACGTGACCATCCGGACAGCGGAACTCGTAGATCGGCATCAAGCCCCCCATGGCGTGGTGTGCATCACATCACGTCCCAGGGTAGCCGGTTCCCCGCCGTCCCGTCCGGGGATTGCGTGGGACCGTCGGCCTCAGGCCCGGGAGCGCGCCATCAGCACCCCACCCGTCATCGCACCGCCGAGCAGAAGCAGCGGAAGCACGGCGAGCAGCACCGCGAGAACCGGCAGGCCGTGACCTCCGGCCCGGAGGGTCTCCGAGACCACCAGGCTGCTCATCGTGGCCGTCACCGATGGGAGCAGGACCGTGGGGATGAGAAGCAGCAT
>JAUNUA010000202.1 GCA_030538435.1 Brachybacterium sp. | reverse complement strand
GAAGGGTGCTCCGTCCTCGACGGGGGCGGTGGGATCTTCGGCGGGAGCTGAATCCTCAAGCAGGGAGAACAGATCGGCCTCCGTCCCGGGCGCGGATTCCGCGGCGCCTGCGCTTCGAGAGCCCCCGCGGTAGCCGGGGCCGACGTCGGGGTCCTGCCGCTTGCTGAAGGCGGTGGCGGCCGCGTTCGCGCGCCGGTCCGCGGCCTCGTTCATCGCATGACCGGAGTGGCCCTTCACCCATTCGAACTCGACGCTGCGCCCGTTGAGTGCCCGGTCGATGCCCTGCAGCAGCTCGACGTTCAGCACCGGTTTCCCGTCCTTCTTGCGCCACCCTTTGCGCTTCCAGCCGGGCATCCAGGTGGTGACGGAGTTGATGACGTACTGGCTGTCGCAGAGGATCAGCAGGTGCTGGTCGGCGTCGACGGCGGTCGCCTCCAGCAGGTCGAGGACCGCTTTCAGCTCGCCCATGTTGTTGGTGCCGTGGGGCCAGCCACCCGCCCGCCAGGTGTCCTCATCGATGTACCAGGCCCAGCCCGCGGGTCCGGGATTGCCGAGGGCGGAGCCATCGGCCGCAGCGGTGATCGTCATGAGCACGATGGTTCCACACCGCGGTGACCTGCGAGCTGAGCCCGCGACCCTGCTCCGCTACGCGGGGGCGTCCAGTCCGTCCCGCAGCACCCTGGTCACGGTACGGGCATCCGGGCGACGGTGATGCCCGCCGACCCCGGTACCCCGCCGAGGTCTGCCAGCGCCCTCGGCAGGTCGTCCATTGTGATCACGTCCCCGAGGGCGCGGCGCACGTCGAGACGTCCCGCGGCGATGTCCGCCAGCAGGTCAGCGTATTCGGGGACCGCGATGCCGTGACTGCCGAGGATCTGCAGCTCCTCCGCGATGACGCGGCCCATCGGCAGCGGCGGGTCGGCGTCCTCCCCGAGCAGCAGACCCACTTGCACATGTCGGCCCCGGGGGCGCAGGGAGTCGATCGCGGCGGCCGCAGTTGCGCGGGACCCGAGAGCATCGATGCTCACATGCACGCCGCCCGCGGTCATCTCGCGCACCTGCCGGGGCGTGTCCCGCTCCGAGCGCACGGGGATCGCACCGAGGCCCGCGGCGGCGGCCAGTGCGGCATCGGAGACATCGACTGCGATCACGTCCGCCCCGGCGGCCCGGGCAACCATGACCGTGGCGAGACCGAGGCCACCGCAGCCGTACACGGCGACCGTCTCGCCGTCCTGCACCCGTGCTTGGGTGTGGATCGCGTGGTACGCAGTGCCGATGCGGCAGCCGAGGCCCGCGGCGGTGGTCATCTCGAGCTCATCCGGGAGCGGCACCAGGTTGTGGTCGGCGCCGGTGACGAGCACCTGCTCCGCCCAGGAACCGGGGAGGTCGAAGCCGGGCTGCTGCTGGTGGGGGCATACCTGCGTGGCACCGAGCCGGCACTGCTCGCACTCCCTGCAGGCGAGGATGAACGGTGCCGTCACCCGGTCCCCGCGGGCGACGTGCTCGACCTGCTCCCCGACCTCCGCGACGACTCCGGCGAACTCGTGCCCGGGGGTGTGCGGGAGGTGGACGGTGTCGTCGTGACCTTGCCAGGCATGCCAGTCGCTGCGGCACACACCGGTGGCGTGCACGGTGATGATGGCGCCGTGGGGCGGGCAGACGGGTTCCTCGGCATCCTCGACGAGGTAGGGGCGGGCACCAAAGGCGTCGTAGCGGACGGCTCTCACGACGAAGCAGCGGCGTCGGTGTCGTCGTCTGTCTGCTCCAGCTGGGGCAGCAGCCCGGCAATGAGCTCGTTCACCGTTTCCCGAGAGACCTGCAGGACCTGCACCTCGCGGTCGGGAGCGTCAGAGCCCGGGCCTGTCGGACCATTGTCGATCATCTGGAGTTCCGTCGGGCGGCCAATCACCGTCGCCCGGTACCCGACGTCGTCGAGGAAGGACGTGATCAGGGAAAGTGCGTTGATCTCACTCGCATCCGCACGCGCGGAGGCTTCGGCGAGCGTCATGCTCTCCACCGTGCCATCGCTGTCCCCGGCCACCTCGAACGGGTCGACGAGCGTCCGGACGCGCTCCGACACCGCCTCGGACGTCGGGACCGAGAACTGGTGGAAGCCGTCGGTCGTCACGTACTCCTCGAGCACACCTCCCGCAGGGAAGAAGTAGTAGACACCCCGGGTGGTGCCGCCTTCCAACGTGCGCTCAACCGTCACCATGGCTTCGGGGATGCGTCGCAGCGCAAGGATCCCGGCGAGCCGGAGCTCGAGCTGGACCCGACGCGCCGAGGGGTCGCCGTCGCCGACCAGCATCTCCCCCTCGTTCTCGAAGTCGTCGCGATCGGTGCGGATCAGGCCGCGAGCTGTCAGCGACCGCACAGCGGCGATGGCCGATGCCTCCGCGTCGATGCCCTCCTGGGAGAGGAACGGGCTGCCTGTCATGGCGAGGGCATCGGCACCGTCGAGCCCGCTGATCTCCTCGTCGGTGAGGACGAGGGCCGTGACAGGATCGGGTCCCGCGGTGGCCAGCACCTCCAGGGCGCCGGCCATGTCTCGCTCGGTGATGGTGGTTCCGTCGGTCGGGGTGCCAGGGGGCTGGGTCATGGGGTGGTGGCTCCTCGTGCCGGGTGATCTCTCCGGTGGTGCGACGGTCTCTTCTTGATCCTAGGGCCGCCTCGTCACCAGCTGAAGGCGTTCTTCAGGCCCCCGGTGATGGCGTCGCCGATGTTGCTGAGGCCTTCGCCGGCAGCGTTGACCACGGTGCTGCCTGCGTCGACCAGCTTGTTCCCCACTGTGCTCACCGCGCTCGTGGTGGCGTTCCACGCGTCCGAGGCGCGGCTGGAGATATCCGACCAGTTGTCGTGGATGTATCGGCCGAGGTTCGCACCTGCAGCCCCCAGGCTGAGCACCCCGCCGACGACCATCAACGGTCCTCCGACCACGGCACCGATGCCGGTGGCGGACAGTGCCCCACCGGCGAGCATCAAGGCTCCACCGGTCATGGAGACACCCCCGACGACCTGGTCGAAGGTGTCACCGTTCCTGATCCCGTCGGCGAACTGCATCCCACCGGTGACGATGTCCACGACGGGCAGTGCCTTCCCGACGACCGGAGCGACAGTTCTCAGAAAGGAGCTTCTCGAGGCGAGGTCGTCCAGGTGCCCGAAGAAGTTCTTGGTGCCGAACCCGCTGGGAATGTTCAGCTGATTGGCGAACTTCGTGGCCATGCGCGAGTACTCCCTGCCGGCATCGAAGGCAAGGTCGCTGAACGGCGCACCCATCCGCCGCAGGTGATCCATGAAAACGCTGCCACTGGGCAAGAATCCGAAACGCCGCGCATCCCAGGCCGCGGTGAAGGACCCCCAGAAGTTCTTGTTCACCTGCGAGAACGCCGCAATGGTGTCCCAGACCTTCTTGCCGCGCGTGAACACAGCCTGGATCCCGGAGTAGCCCTCGGCGAGGAGACCCAGCAGCCCGCGCCGGGATTCCGCGGTACCGGTCACCGGGGGCGCCGTGCCGCCGCCTCCGTCCTGCACGGCGGAGGCGTCCTCCTGCTCCTGGGCGTGGATCTCGAGATCTCCACCGAGGCGCACCATCTGCTCCGCCTGCGTCTGGAGCTGCGGCGCGGCGCCGGCGGACCACGCTTCACGGAACGCCTGCCCATCGGGCCCGGTCCAGGAGTCCTCGCGCAGGATCACCGTGTCCAGGCGGGTCTGCAGCTCGGCGAGCGTGGTCGACCGGTTCTCCATGAGCGTGCGGAGGCCCCGCAGCTGCTCGGGATCCGCACCCCAGAAATCGGCCATCGGCTTTCTCCTCGCTCATCCGCACCGGCACGTCCCCGCCGACGTGGACGGCACGGACAGGGCTCCTGCGCGACACGCTAAAGGATCCCCGGGCGCCTGCCCATGGGCACTTGTCCCCATCCCGTCGGCCCAGCGGGGAGCCGGCGGTGACCTACGCTGACCCCATGATCGGGACGCAGGCGGAGCGGACCTACCGTGCGGCGTGGGAACGCTCGGGGGAGCGCAAGCCTGCTATCAACGACCATCGCATGGTCGCCGCGATCCTGGCGCCCGATGAGATCGTCCACGCGGTCGTGCCGGGCTCAGAGGTGAGCGACACCTTCCCTCTGCTGCTGGTCACGGACCGCCGGACATTGTCGACGCGGGACACGTGGCGAGGATGGAAAGTGCTGGATGAGATCCCCGCGTCGCTCGTCACCGGCGCGACCTACACCCGACGGGGGTGGCGCAAGGATGTCCTCAGCGTCCACGCCTGGGGCCGCGATGACCTTCGACTCCTGACATCCCGCCGGACGGGAGGCGCACAGCTCGTCGCGATGCTGGAGCACCTGATCGCCGGTGGCGAGCCCCCGCCCGCCGGGTGAGGGGGCTGTCAGACCAGGCGATACACCGAGACGTGGCTGCGGGACTCCGCGGTGAACGGGGAGCGGTCG
>JAUNUA010000201.1 GCA_030538435.1 Brachybacterium sp. | reverse complement strand
GGGTGCGGCAGGGGGTAGACGAAGCCAGCGCATCACAGCTCCCTCCACGCGGACCACACGCCCGCATTCGACCGCCCCCGGACATACCGGCGCGCCTCATATGTCGTGTACTCGTGGATCACGCGGCCCGCCTCGGAGATGATCGGGGACCATCTCTTGACTGTGAGCTGACCAGCGCGATTAGCCGGATACCCCCGGTCGGTGCGCGCGTCAGCGTTGGCCCGCTGGGCATAGTCCCCAGGCTCCAGGACCTCATCGAGGTGCCGGTCCGCGAGATCGCGCGGCGCGGGCGGAGGTAGGCGAAGCCAGCGCATCAGAGATCCCTCCCCGGGTCCGTGGCAGGGAAATCCTGCGCCGTCGGGAATGCGACGAGACCGCGCACCGTGCCACCAGCGGGCACCCGATACAGGGCGACCGAGCCCGTGGGGTAGACGCGGATCGCGCCCTTCGTCTCCGACACTGCGTCATGCACACGGGGGGCGAGCGCCAGCTCATGCGACCGGACCGGGCGCAGCCCATCCGGCAGCACACCCTCGAGGATCATCGAGGACTGCGCGGTAGCGGACGGCACCCAATCCTGCGGGTCCAGCCATATTGTCTGACCGTCACGCATCACCAGGAGGCGACCGGAGACCGTGCCGGCGGGGGTGATGTCCCGCCACGGCATCGAGGTCCGTCTGCGAAGCCACGCCATCACGCCACCCCCCACGTGATCGTCATCGTGTACCGGTCCGTCGCGGCTGGCGCCCACACCCCGACGCTGCCGCCGGGAATGACGAAGCCCGAGCGGAGGGTGCTGGACCCCGGCTGCGCGGCCCACCGATCATCGAGCCGATACGCCGGACGGTCTTGGGTTTCGAGCGTCAGGAACGCCCGCCCGGACTGGTACTCCGCGGCCGGCACCACGTCGATCAGCCGCAGGATCCGGGCCTTCCCCTCACGGGTCAGCCACACCGCCCCCGTCGCGTCGGTGAGCCGAGAGGACAGCTCGGCGGTCTGCGAGGGCTCACTCATCAGAATCCTCCGCCAACCCATCAGGACCCCCTCACGTAGGTGATCGTGACGTT
The DNA here is from genome assembly GCA_030538435.1 of Brachybacterium sp. GTDB lineage: Bacteria > Actinomycetota > Actinomycetes > Actinomycetales > Dermabacteraceae > Brachybacterium. The sequence goes on along the minus strand of JAUNUA010000201.1, from coordinate 3,438 downwards.
GTCGATCGAGGCGCTTGGGGACTCCAGCTGCAGCGCACCACCCGACGTGGCCCGTGCACGGACCCCGCGATTCGACGCCGCGTAGGCGTGCTCCGGTGGGCGCAGCTCCGGGGGAATCACCGCCACGGTCACCCATCCCTGCGCCGTCGACGCTGGGGCCACGTTCACCGCGTAGAGGCTCACCACGTCCTGGCTGGTGTGGGCCGCGATTCGGCCCGTCCAGCCCTCGGCGAGCGCGAGCGCGGTCACCGACCGGCGGCGCTGCAGCAGATTCCAACCCATCACGCACCACCTCTCGGGACGTACGTCAGGTGCAGGTATTCGAGGCTTCGGACTGGGTTGTCGATCTGCAGCTGGCCGGTCGCGAGGCACCGCACCCGGTGCCTCGGAAGGTCACAGAGCCGCAGAGGTTGCGGACCGGGGAGAGCCGGCGGGGGAGGGTGAGCACGTCTGTTGTGCCCTCTGCTGCCGCTTCCCGCATGAGACTCTCGACGATGAGCGTGATCGCCCCACCCGGCGAGTGCGCCACCGTGACGTCCCCGCGGGTCCAGCCCTCCTCGAGCAGGTGGGAGACGTCCTTGATCACGGGGTCGGGACGCAGAATCTGCCGCCAGCCCATCACGCCTCCATCCGGTAGTGATCGCCCGTCGCGAGGTCGAGGTACGTCCACCCCACAGGCGCGTCACCAGACGGCGGGCCCTCCCCGGCCGAGATGTTCGCGAGCTTGATCCGATCCACCGTGCCCTCCACAGTGGTCGTGCGGCCCTTCAGCGCCGCTAGCTCCTCAGCTGTCAGCGCCCCCGCGTCACCGACCGCCGAGACTCTCGCCTCAAGGCGGTTCATGTCCTCCGCAGTGACCAGTTCCCCATCAGCCCAGCGCTTCGGTTCCGCCATCACGCCACCTCCTCCTCGCATGGGACTCGCACGTACAGGTGCCCGGTCGGTGTCACCCACTGCGCGCCCATCGGCGCACCCCGCGGGGGTAGCGGGCCGCGGGACACCTGCCGGGACGACTCCACGACGCGGGTGTCCAGCGCCTCCAGCTCACGCCGCGCCTGAGCTATGCGGTCCCGGGCAGCCTCGAGCTCTGCGGTCGCGTCTGCGAGACGCTGCTCCAAGGCGGCTGCTCGCTCGGTGGTGTCGTCTAGCTCGACAGCAAAGCGGCGCACGGAGCGATGGACGACGCCGTCGCGACCAGGTCCACGCCAGATCACGTCGCCGTGCTCACCGAGATCCGAGACACCGGCCGGGCGCGTGGCATGGACGTGGCCTTGGGCGGCGACGCGCTTGCGGAGATCCGCGAGGGCCGCCCGCGGGTCGGGGTTCAGAATGGTGCGCTTCACCATGTGAGCTCCTCCCCGAGGATGTCCTCCTGGCACTCCACCTGAGCGATGTCGGAGCCGAGGGTGTACCGGGCAGCGACGATCCGCAGCCGGTGCGTCCCGTCCGGAACCTGCAGCCACCCCGCGCACTCCACGTCGACAGCGTCCCCGACATGCCACGTGCCGAACGGGGCGAGATCGGAGCTGTGAACACCAAGCGACACCTGGTCGGTGGCCTGCGTGGTGAGGCGGCCGCGGGCGCGTTCGAGGAGTAGCGCCGTGTTCTCGGTGTCGGAGTCCGTGACGACGTCTTCGAGCAGAGGGAAGTGCTCCGGGAGGGTAGCCTGCTCGGCCATTCTCAGAGCGATCCCCGCACCCTCCCCCGCACCGGTCGCGTAGACACGGTGTGCGAGTTCGTCCGCAGTAGAAACGATGCTCATCGATGCGACCGTGGAGTCATTCGCGGTGGCATCCCACACCGGCACCCGATTCTGCGGCAGGGTCGGCTGTGCCTCGGAGCCGGTGGCGAGCTCCCACTCGACGTGAGCGAACTCCCTGCCTTCCGCCCAGCGGGGACGGAAAGCAACGTCCGGGCCTCCCCGGACCTCGGTTATCTGCGAGATCCGATTCCACGCCTGGTTGTTCGCGACGTTCCAGCCCTCGTACGTCCGTTCACGAGACCCCCGCCGACCGGCGGGGAGGACGATCGGGAGGGAACCCGCCCGCTTCGAGGTGGCGGCGTCGATGATCCGGGCGACGTACGTCCCCAGGTCTCCGCCGCGCATCACCACCTGGGAGGCGCGGAGTTCATCCTCCTGTCCGGGCCGGTAGTCGCCGGCGAGCACGATCCTCCGGTCCAGAATCTCCCCGATGCCCTTCGCGGTGATCTCCACGGCGCCCTTCGCGCGGTCCTGAGAAATAGGTCGGACAATGGGGCCTGCGGCGATGGGGGTCTCGCGGTCCCCGGTCTGATGCGTGACGACGAGGGCGCCAGCCCACGGCGACCACCACGAGCGGTGCACACCCTCCAGTGAGCCCTTCGCGGCCCGTACCGTGATGTCCTCGATGCCATTCAGCGTGCAGCTGACCGTGCCGCCCTTCTCGAGCTTCAGCTCAGGGCCCAGCCGCCCGGTCATCGTGCGGGCAAGGTAGGCGCGCCACGTCACCGTGTCGCGCCCTGGTCAACAACCTTGACGTAGGACTTCGGGACGTCCGAGGTGCCACCGCCAAGAGTTATCGGTGCTTCCCCGATCCATACCTCACGCTGCAGCGTCCAGGTGTGTGTCCCCGCCATAACCCAGAAGTCGATCTCGTCCGTGTGAGACTGCCAGATCTTCGAATGGTAGAAGGGCACCTTCCACACCTGGTCGTTCAGAGTGATGGTGTAAAGGATCGCGCCGTCGGGGTTCGCGGACATTGGCATCCGGATCGGGTCGGTGTAGCCCGCCGACGTCACCGAATGGCGGATGTCAAACATCATCCGGCGGTCCCCAGGCACGACGAACTGGCCCTGCTTGATGGTGTGACGGCCGCGAGGAATTGCCACCCGATGGCCGAGCTGCTCATCCCACCGGTCCATCACACCGAGCATCCCCGCTAGCGGCACCGCATAGTCGCGGTCCGCCCGGGCCGTGGTCGCCGTGGTCGCGGTGATCCCTGCCGGTACCGTGCGACGCGACAGCAGATACATCGACCGATCCCACGACTGGAGCACATGCACCATTGCCCGCTCGTCGATCTGCACGAAGTCGGTGCGGCTCCCCGTCGCCGGCGCCGGTTCCGTCCGCACCGTGACCTCCGGGACCGGGATGATTACAGCCTCACGGGACGACCGGGAAGTCTCCCAGGCCACCGCGCCAGGCCGCACCCGGTACTCCATCACCGATGTGCCCTCGACCTCACCGCCCGAGATCAATCCGAATGTCTGGTATTGCGTCCACAGAATCCTGCGATGCTCCAGCGGCGTGAGACCGTTGCCCTGCTCATCAGGGGCCTTACCGAGCGCTCCCATAGCTCCTCCTCGTCAGATGTAGGTGGGCCGCAAGTGCACCTCGCACCAGCCGGACCCGAACTGCAACGGCTCGAACACCGGATGGATCACCGACCCCGGGGGAAC
>JAUNUA010000200.1 GCA_030538435.1 Brachybacterium sp. | reverse complement strand
GTGCGGGAGGCCGCGCGAGGGATCGCCGAGGCTGCCGAGGCGCTGCGCGACCTCGGGGAGCTGCTGCGTCACGAGGCCGAGGAACAGGAGTCCTGCTCGGCCGCGGATGGTCCCGGACGTGGTGGCGTAATGCCCGGTTTGCCCTGGGGTGGCCGCCCGATCATCGGGCTCCCGGGAGGCGGCCTGCCGCTGTTCGGCCCGCCGGCTGAGGCGGGGCAGGACAGCGCAGCGTCCGGGCAGAGCGGATGGGCGGAGTGGCTGCGGGACACCGGGGGGATCGGTCGGCCGTTGGAGGTGCCGCCGCCGCTGCGGGAGCGGATCTGGGACCGGGTCGGCTGAATCGCACCCCGATCATCTGGCCGGCGGACTGAGCCCACGTCCCGCACCATGCAGAGCACAGCAACCCCGGCCAGTCGCCCGAAGCACAGCAGCCGGACCCACAAGCTCGTGGGTCCGGCTGCTGTGCGATGGTGCGTGACACCGACTGGTCGGGGTGACAGGATTTGAACCTGCGACCTCTTCGTCCCGAACGAAGCGCGCTACCAAGCTGCGCCACACCCCGATCCTGCGGGATCGCCGCCTGCGCGGCGTTCACCGAGGAGAAACTCTAGCAAGGCGCGATCACCTCGCGCGAGCCGTCACGTGCGCCGGGGACCCACAGTGAGCAATGTCGCCTCCGGCGGGTTCGCGAACCGCATGTTCGCGTAGGGGCTGGCGCCCATACCGCCGCTGACGTGGAGGGGTACGCCCATCCAGTCCGAGAGGCCCTTGGCCTGGGAGCGCGGCAGGTCGCAGTTCGTCACCAGCGCCCCTACCCCCGGGACCCGCAACTGCCCGCCGTGTGTGTGTCCGGCGAGGATCAGGTCGCAGCCGTCGGCGACGAAACCGTCGAGCACGCGCCGGTAGGGGGCGTGGGCGACCCCGATGCGGATGGTCGGCATCGATCCCGTGGCCTCCGCTGGGCCGGTGCTGCGACCGGGGGACTCCCCGGGCAGCTCGTCCCGTTCCAGGTGCGGGTCATCGACGCCTGTCCACTCGACCCGCAGCCCGGGGAGGTCGGTGACGTCGCGGCGGTTCGTCAGGTCCCGCCACCCATGCTCCGACAGGCGCTGCGCGAGAAGATCCGTCGGCAGGCTCCGCTCCCGTGTGCGGTCCACGAAGCCCGCGGGCCGCGGATCCGGCAGGAAGTAGCGCAGCGGGTTCTTCGGGGTCGGTGCGAACATGTCGTTCGACCCCATGACGAACGCCCCCGGGCGTCGGAGCAGTGGCCGCAGCGCCGTGGCCACCGGGGCGACAGCGTCTGCCGAGGCGATGTTGTCACCGGTGTCGACCACCAGGTCGACCTCCAGGGATGCCAGCTCCCGCAGGAAGGCGAGCTTGCGGTGCTGCTCGGGCAGCAGGTGGATATCGGAGATGTGCAGCAGCCGTAGTGGGCGGGAGCCCGCCGGCAGCGCCGTCACCTCGATCCGGCGGAGCCGGTACTGATGGATCTCCACGTGGCGCGCCCAGACGTGGGCGGCGCCCGCCATGGCGAGGGCGGCGATTCCTCCTGTCAGCGCGACCCGGTTGAGCGCGGGTCCCACGCTCAACCGCCCGGACCGCTGGAGACGAGCAGCGTGATGTAGTTCTGCTCGTCCAGCGGGGTACCGGCGGACGGCTCGGTGCCGATGGCGGAGCCAGAGGGGACATCGGCGGAGCTGGTCTGCTCGACGCTCACCCAGTACCCGGCGTCCTGCAGCACGGAGACAGCCTCACCGCGGCTGAGACCGTCGACCGAGGGCACCGTCTGTCCGTCCTCCGACGCGTCCTCGGAGCGGTCGCTGTGGGCCTCCGACGGCCCGTCGGGCAACGGGGCGGTGTCCATGCCCTCGTGCGCGCGGGTCATGTACTCCTGCCAGGTGGGCAGGGAGACCGTGTTGCCCCAGACGCGGCCGCGCTGGAGGTAGGTGCCGTCGACGGAGAAGCCGCCGGGTCGCACGTTGCCGGTGGGGTGGCCGAACCACACGGCGGTGGACATGTGCCGGGTGAAGCCCACGTACCAGGTGTGGTACTGGCTGCCGGAAGTGCCGGTCTTGCCGCCGGCGTCCTGGCCGGGGATCGTCATGCCGCGACCCGTGGCCTGCGGGTCGACCAGGTCCTCCTTCAGGACCCAGGCCATGGTCTCGGCGGCGTCCTCGTCCATCACCTGCTCGCAGCTCTGGCCGGAGAACGGCAGATCCTCTCCGTCGCGGTCTTTGACCCCCGTGATGGCGGTCGGGCGGCAGTACTCACCGCGAGCGCCGAAGGTGGCGTAGGCGGCGGCCATGTCCAGCTGCGAGATGTTCAGCTCTCCAAGGACGAGAACCGCGGGGGCGAGCTCAGTGGAGTACATGTCCCGCAGGGAGATGTCACCGGTCCCCGGATCCAGCGGGTTGAAGGTCGCGGGGATCGCCCCCATGGAGCGTGCACGGCTGCCGATGTCGCACAGGTCCAGCTGCTCAGCCATCCGCGCGTAGCTGGTGTTCACCGAGTACTTGGTGGCATCCAGCACCGTCTGCCGGTCCGGCAGCGGCACGGACACGGCGTTGTCCGGGTTCCACGGGTCCGATGTGCGCCAGGTGCCGCCGTCCAGGCAGTGCGCCGGGAAGCTGTCCATCTCCTCGCGCTCGGTGGGGATGGTGTCGTAGACCGAGCGTCCATCGGCCACCCACTCGGCGAGCACGAACGGCTTGAAGGTCGAGCCGACGGGGAAGCCGGCCGCGCCGCCCATGGGCTTCGAGACGTTGTAGTTCAGTGCGGTCTCACCGACCCCGGCGTCCTCATGGGGGTTGAACGTGCGGTTCTCCGCCATCACCAGGATGTTGCCGGTGCCGGGCTCGACGGTGACGATCGAATGCCCGAAACCGTTCTCCGCCTCGGCAGGGACGCGACGCTCGAGGATCTCCTCGGCGGCGGCCTGCTTCTCGGGGTCCAGGGTGGTGGTGATGGTCAGGCCACCGCCGTACAGCAGCTGGCGGCGCTCCTCCGGGGTGGGCGCGAACTCGGGGTCGTTCATCAGCCAGCGGGTGGCGTAGTCGCAGAAGAAACCGCTGCCGGCGGCGTCGGCGCACCCGGCCCGGATCTCCTGGACGTCGAGCATCTCCTCGACCGGCTGCTCGGAGTACTGGTCGTACTCCTCCTGGGTGATGTACTCATCGCGCAGCATGTCGCGGAGCACCTCGTTGCGCCGCTGAGTGCCGCGCTCGGGGTTGCTGACCGGGTCGTACTGGTTGGGGCCGTTGGTGATCGCGGCGAGCATCGCCGCCTCACCCGGGTTCAAGTCCTTGGCGTGCTTGTTGAAGTAGTGACGCGAGGCAGTCTCCACCCCGTACTGCGAAGGACCGAACTGGGCGACGTTGAGGTAGCCACCCAGGATCTCGTCCTTGGTCCACTTCTGCTCCAGGGAGATCGCGAGCTTGGCCTCCCGGAGCTTCCGCCCGTAGGACTGCTCCGTGGCGGCGGCGATGTCCTCGGTGTCGTTGCGCTGCACCGCGTCCATGAGCAGGGCGTTCTTCACGTACTGCTGGGTGAGGGTGGACCCGCCCTGCGTCCCGCCGGAGCCGACGGCGTTGGCGGCGAAGGCGCGCAGCATGCCCTGGGGGTCGACCCCGCCGTGGTCGTAGAACCGGCGGTCCTCGACCGCGACGACCGCGTGCTGCATGTGGGGGGAGATCTCCTCCAACGGCACCATGATCCGGTTCTCGGCGTAGAACGTGGCCAGCACGGAGCCGTCGGCCGCCTGGATCGTGCTCGCCTCGTTCAACCGCTCCACCTCGAGCTCCGAGGGGTACTCGTCCATCATTGCGACGCCGTCCTCGGCGACCCGCGAGGACGCGGCGATCGCGGGCAGGAAGAAGCCGGCCATCAGAACCCCCGCGATCGCGGAGACCGCGAGCATCGCCAGCAGCAGGAAGAAGGTCTGCGCGGCGGCAACGGACACCGATCGCGCGGTGGATGCACCACCGCGGTCGCGCGGAGCAGAGTTGTCGGCCATGCGCCCCAGAGTACGGGGCCCGCCCCCGCCGAGCCATGATCCGCGCCACGAGAACGGTCACGTCGCGGTCACGAGGTCGCCGGTTCGGGAGCGGTGTGAGCACGCGGTGGGGTGGCGAGACCCCGTGGCGCCCTGCGGGTCCACGCGAGACTGCGCCGGGGGCGTGGCCGGGAGGTCGTGCGGGGTCGCGCGCCGCACCCCGCGCTTACCGTCCGGTATCCCGGACGGAACTCCGGTTCCGAGGGTATCGCCTGTGACCAGGCGGTTCCTACCATCGGAGAGCAGCCGACGAGTCGACGAGGATTCGAGGAGAGGACGTCAGTGACGATCACGAACAGCCGCACCGAGGACGATCGCACCTGGGCCGCCCAGGGCGTGTGCCGCGAACTCGACCCCGACGGGTTCTTCGTCCAGGGAGCGGACCAGCAGAAGGTCAAACCGCTGTGCCAGGGGTGCCCGGTCCGCACCGAGTGCCTGGCCGACGCCCTGGACAACCGCATCGAATTCGGGGTGTGGGGAGGAATGA
>JAUNUA010000199.1 GCA_030538435.1 Brachybacterium sp. | reverse complement strand
GATCGCGGCGAGACCCAGCACCAGACGGGGCCGGGCGGAGTAGATGCGGGTGGCGGCGGAGAGCAGCTCCCCGACGCTCATCGGGCGCAGGGGGAACAGCGGCTGGCGACGGACCAGCTCCCGCTGCAGAGCGGCGGAGCGGCCTCCGTCCCCTCCGGTCCCGGCCCCCGGTCCGTGGGGTGCGCCCCGGTCACCCCGGTCGACCTCGCCGCGCGTCCCGGCCCCGCCTCGTGGGTGCTGATCCTCAGTCACCGGGCGGGTGCCCGGCGCCGTCCACTCGGTCATGTCCGGCCTCCTCGAGCATCGATCTCCCAGCGCGGCACTACCCCGGTCCCGGGGCCAGTGCGCGCTTCCACCGTAGGTGCGGCGCGAGGTCGGGGAGAACCGACGAACGTCGCGGATCTGCGATAGTCCCACCCCCCGATGGCACAATGTCGGCATGACGAACCCTCCCCGCATCCTTGTGGTCGATGACGACGCCGCCATCGCGGAAATGGTCTCGATCGTGCTGCGCGGCAAGGGATTCGACGTGGTCACCTACGCCGACGCCGTCTCGGCCCTGGACGCCTTCCCCCGGGTCCGCCCGGACGTGGTGCTGCTGGACCTGATGCTGCCCGGAATGGACGGGATCGAGGCGTGCCGGCGGCTGCGCCGCTCCTCCGGCGTCCCGATCATCATGCTCACCGCCCGGACTGACACCGCCGATGTCGTGGAGGGCCTCGAGGCAGGGGCCGATGACTACCTCACCAAGCCCTTCGAACCGGAGGAACTGGTCGCGCGGATCAAGGCGCGGGTGCGCCGCTCGGAGACGCCCAGCACCGAGAAGCTCACCATCGGCGACCTCGAGATCGACATCGAGGGCCACGAGGTGCGCCGCGGCGAGGAGGCCATCCTGCTGACGCCACTGGAGTTCGACCTGCTCAGCCAGCTCGCCCGGAAACCGTGGCAGGTCTTCACCCGCGAGGTGCTGCTGCGCGAGGTATGGGGCTACCAGCACAACGCCGACACCCGCCTGGTGAACGTCCACGTGCAGCGCCTGCGCGCCAAGGTCGAGCACGACCCGGAGAACCCCCGGATCGTGCTGACGGTGCGCGGCGTCGGCTATCGGGCCGGCGCCGCGACCGGGGAGCCGTGAGACTCGAGCCGCTGCGGCGCGCCGACCCCCGCCGGTGGCCCCTGACCGCGCGGGTGGTGGCGATGACGACGCTGCTGTCCACCCTCGCGATCCTGTCGGTGGGCCTGTACCTGTCCACGGTGATCTCCGACGGCATGTTCGAGCAGCGCCGGGACCGCGTGATCGGGGAGTCGGTGGACACCCGCGAGGACCTCGTAACGTCCCTGCAGGGTCTCGCCGGGGCGACCGCCACCCAGCAGCAGGACGCAGCCACCGCTTTCGTGCGGCAGGTGGGGACGGGAGACGACTCGGGCCGACGGGACGCGGCGCTGCTGCCCGTCGGCGGGTCCGCCGCGGTCTCCGCGATCGCCACGGACCCGTCGATGACGCAGCTCATCGACCCGGCCCTCGCGGACGCCGTCGCCGAGTCCCCGGACGCACTGAGCTGGCGCAGCGTCGGGCGCAGTGTCGACGGATCCGCGGAGCCCGGCATCATGGTCGGCACCCGCGTCGCGGTCCCCGGGGGCGGCAGCTACGACCTGTTCCTGCTGTACTCCCTGGAGCAGGAGCAGCAGACCCTCACCTTCGTGCAGCGGGTGATGGTCGGCGGCGGACTGGTGCTGCTGTCGCTGGTCGTGGGTATCTCCGTGGTCGTGGCGCGACTGGTCGTGACACCGCTGCGGCGGGCGGCGTCCGCCGCGGAGCAGATCGCCGCGGGGGATCTCGCCAGCCGCATGGAGGTCGCGGGAGCGGACGAACTGGCCCGCGTGGGCGTGTCCTTCAATCAGATGGCGGGGAACCTCGAACAGAAGATCGCGGACCTCACCGAGCTCTCCCGCGCCCAGCAGCGGTTCGTCTCCGATGTCTCCCACGAGCTGCGGACGCCGCTGACCACGATCCGCATGGCGACCTCGATGCTGGACGGCGCCCGCCGCGAGGGTGCCTTCCCCCCTGATCTCGCCCGCTCCACGGAGCTGCTGTCCGGGCAGGTCCGGCGCTTCGAGGCGCTGCTCGCGGAGCTGCTGGAGATCTCCCGCTTCGACGCCGGCGCCGCGGTCCTGGAGGCCCGCCGGGAGGACATTGCGGCGCTCGCCACCCGCACCGCCGGCGACCTCGCGGTGCTCGCGGAGGAGCGCGGCTGTGTGATCGACGTGCGCCGCGGCGAGGGTGACCTGCACGCCGTCGCCGACCCGCGGCGCGTCGACCGGATCCTGCGGAACCTCCTCAGCAACGCGCTCGAGCACGGCGCGGGCCGCCCGGTGCGGGTGCGCATCGATGGTGATGAGAACGCCGTCGCCGTGTCGGTCCAGGACCACGGGGTCGGGATGACCCCGGCGGACGCCGAGCGGGTCTTCGACCGGTTCTGGAGGGCTGACCCGTCCCGGGCGCGCACCATCGGCGGCACCGGGCTGGGGCTCGCCATCTCCGTGGAGGACGCGCATCTTCACGGCGGCTGGCTGCAGGCCTGGGGGCAGCTCGGCCAGGGAGCTGTGGTCCGACTGACCCTGCCCCGCCGCCCCGGCGACCAGCTGGTGAGCTCCCCCCTGCCGTTGCACGTCGACTTTGAGGCGCCCGACGCGCCTGCGGCGGGCACGGACGCCGGTGACGGGTCGGGGGGTGAGGCGCCGGCGGTCGGCCCCGGAGATCTGCCGGCCCTCCCCACCGCGGACAGTCCCGCCCCCGCGCGGAGCGAGCGATGAACGGGACCGGGCGCCGACGGTTCCTCGCCCTCGGGTTCACCGCGACGGTCGGGGGCGTGAGTGCCTGCGCCCGCATCCCCACCGCCTCGGATGTGCAGTCGACCCCGCTCGGCGGCACCACCGAGCAGAGCGTTCCCTATGTGCGACCCCTCCCGCCGGCCGACGGCGCCACCCCCGCCCAGATCGTCGCTGGCTTCGTCCAGGCGGGGGTGGGTCCGGAGGAGGACTACGCGATCGCCCGCGAGCACCTGACACCGGAGGCTGCTGCGGACTGGGACCCCTACCTGGGCGTCACCGTGTACTCCGCGGAGAGCGAGCCCACCATCGAGCAGCAGGGCGACGCCTCCGTGCGGCTCGAGCTGCAGGCCCTCGCCCAGGTCGCCCCGGACGGTACCCGCACGGTGCTGGCGAACCCCTCCAACCGCGGCATCGACATCGCGCTCGCGGAGGTCGACGGGCAGTGGCGGATCGCCCAACCGCCGCCGGGCATCTTCCTGTCCGACGCGGCCTTCGGGATCCTCTTCCAGCCCGCGGTTCTGCACTTCCTCGACGGCTCCGAGCAGTTCCTGGTGCCGGATGTGCGCTGGTACTCCTCACACGATGTCGCCGCCTCCGTGATGCATGCCCTGGCGGCGGAACCGGCGACCGTGCTGCGACAGGCCGTGCACAGCGCCGTCCCCTCCGATCTCGCCATCGGCGGCATCGGCGACAGATCCCAGCAGTCCGGCCCCACCCGCATCGACCTCCCGGCTGCGGTGGGGGAGCTCCCCGCCGCCCGCCGCCACCTCGCCCTCGCCCAGCTCGGTGCGACCCTGCAGTCCCTGCCGGGCCTCGGCACGGTGACCCTCACGATCGACGGAGAGACCCCGCCGACACCCACGAACCCGCCGGTCCCGCCCCGGCCCGGGCACCGGCCCTTCGGCGCAACGACCGACGGCGTCATCGCGCTCACCGAGACCGTGCCCACCGGCGACCCCTCCCCGCTGGTACCCGCCTTCACGGGACGGATGGTCTCCGCACCGGTGCTCCATGCCGGAGTGCAGCGCGCGGCAGCCCTCGACGAGGACCCCGCGACCGTGCTCATCGCCCCCCTCGACGAGGGTGAGAACCTCCGGGAGGTGGATCTGGAGGAGCCTGCCGTCGGACCGGCGATCGACCCCCACGGCTACGTGTGGACCTCGCCCCGCAGCGCCGACGGGACCCTGCGGGCCCTCGCCACCGACCCCCCGATCGGGGACACCGAGGACACCTCGGTGCCGTGCGCCTGGATCCGCGGCCGACAGGTGCGGCGCCTGGCGCTCTCCAGCGACGGGACACGCCTGGTCATCCTGTCGGCCTCCCGCGGACCGGGACGGCTGGACCTGTGCGCCATCCAGCGGGCCGACGACGGCTCGCCGCAGCGCATCGGCGACCCGATGCCGCTGTCCCTCGACGTCGCCGAGGTCCTCGACGTCTGCTGGTACGACGCGACATCGCTCCTGGTGCTCAGTCGGGTGAGCCTCGGGGACGACGCGGTGCAGGTACAGATCGTCGATGACATCGGCGGTCTGGAATCGCTGCCGGCACCCGCCGCAGGGGTCGTGTCCCTGGCCGGCAGCTCGGTGTCCTCCGCCCTGTGGGCAGCCCGCGCGGACGGCGCGCTGTTCCGGTTCGACGGCAGCAGTTGGTCGGAGATCGACCTCCCCGTGCGCGACCCCCGCTTCTACTGACCAGCGGCGAGGGACGGGCGCGCGCCGAGG
>JAUNUA010000198.1 GCA_030538435.1 Brachybacterium sp. | reverse complement strand
GGCGGCTATGGCCAGCAGGGCCAGTATGGTCAGCAAGGTCAGTACGGGCAGCAGTCCCGGTACGGCCAACAGGACCACGGGGGCCAGTACGCCCACCAGGGCGCCCCGTCCCCGTACGGCCCCACCTCCGCGAACTCCACCGACCAGCCCGGCCGATTCGGGTCCGACGGCGCCGGATACGGCGCGGGCGGCGGCGCCTACCCCCCGCAGAACGCGGGTGCGGCCGCGACTGGCGGGAAGCGCAAGGGCCTGAAGCGCATCATCTTCGGCATTGTCCTGATGGTTCTCGGCGCGATCGGTGCGGTGCTCGGCTTACTGATCGGCGGTGTCATCGCCCTGGCGCTGGCGATGATGAACGTCGACCCGGGGGATACGTCGCCGATGCCGCAGGATTCGGCCGTGTCCATCAGCTCCGGCCAGTACATGGTGCTCGCGCCGACCGACGGTTCAGCGGACTCCTGCACCGTCACCGCCGCCGGCAGTGCCGAGGTCGACAGCAGTCAGCAGACCCCCGTCTCGGTGGGCGACCAGGAGTACGAGCTGATCGCCCTGGTGACCACTACCAGCTCGGATGAGCTGACGGCCACCTGCAGCGACGGCGACGGCGAGCTGCTGTACGCCCCGGTCAGCTGGGGTGGCGCCGGCACCGGTGCGATCATCGGCGCGTTGATCGGCGGTTCCCTGGGTCTGCTCGGACTGATCCTGCTGATCTGGGGCATCGTGGCCCGCGTCCGCTCCGGGCGTGCCACCAGCTGACGCCGACGACCGACGTGCTCGGGCCCGCACCTCCTCATCGGGGGTGCGGGCCCGATCGTCGTGTGTGACGGCTGGATCGAGTACGCGGCCTGTCAGGTCAACCGTTAGGTGCGTACCCTCGGTGCATGAGCGCACCCACCCCGTACCTGTATTTTCCCGGCACCACCCGTGATGCCCTCGAGTACTACGCCGAGGTGTTCGGCGGGACCCTGGAGCTGCACACCCGCGAGGAGATGGGACGCAAGGACGGCCCGGGGGACGCCATCGGTCACGGAGTCCTCAGAGGACCGGTCGATCTGTACGCCTCAGACGTGTCCGGAGAGCAGGAGCCGCTCGCGATCGCGGGCCTGCAGTTGGCATTGCTCGGCGTCGCGGAACCGACGACGCTGCGTTCCTGGTTCGCACGCCTCGCCGCCGACGGTGAGGTCATCGACGAGCTGTCGAGGCGGCCCTGGGGTGCTTCCGACGGTCAGGTCCGCGACCGTTTCGGCCTCACCTGGCTGATCGGGTACGAGCACGGCGAGGCGGGCGACCTGGCCCCCGCAGTCACCTTCGACACGCGAACGGAGCCACCGTCCGCCGAGTGACCCGATTCCGTCCAGATTCTGCGCGGAATGTGGTCACTCGCTCGGCTGATGCGCGACCCACTCGCGCAGCGCGTCGGCCGTCAGGGACTCGACGTCACCCTCCACCATCTGGCGCGGCGTCCCGGTGAACACGATCCGGCCACCGTCCCGACCCGCCCCGGGCCCCACGTCGATGAGGTGATCGGCCTGGGTCATCACCGACAGCGAATGCTCGATGACCACCACCGTCGCCCCGGCATCGACCAGGGAGTCCAGCATCGCGACCAGGGTGTCGATGTCGTGCAGGTGCAGGCCCGTGGTCGGCTCATCCAGGATGATGACCTCGTTCTTCTTCGCCCCGGAGGCACCGAGCTTCGCCGCGAGCTTCAGGCGCTGGCGCTCCCCGCCGGACAGGGTGGTCAGCGGCTGACCGAGCCGCAGATACCCGAGCCCCACCTGCTGCAGCCGTGCCAGCAGCTTCGCCTCCTTGCCGCTGGTGAACACCGTGGCGGCGTCATCGGCGGACATCTCCAGCACGTCGACGATGCTGCGACCCTCCCAGGTGTACTCCAGCACCTCCGCCTGGAACCGGCGGCCGCCGCAGACCTCACAGGGCAGGGCCGTCCCGGCCATGAGACCGAGGTCGGTGTACACCACGCCGGCCCCCTTGCACTCGGGGCAGGCGCCCTCGGAGTTGAAGGAGAACAAGGCGGGCTTGACCCCATTGGCCTTCGCGAAGGCGCTGCGGATCGGGTCCAGCAGCCCGGTATAGGTGGCGGGGTTGGAGCGGCGGGAACCGGAAATCCCTGACTGGTCGATCACGGTGACCCCCTCGCGGTTCGCGAGCGGCCCCTCGATCAGCGAGCTCTTGCCGGAGCCGGCGACGCCCGTGACGACGGTGAGCACTCCGCGGGGGATGTCGACGTCGACGCCCTGCAGGTTGTGGGTGTCGGCGCCGCGGATCTCGATCGGTGCCCCGCTCGGTTCCCGCACCGCGTCGCGGAGGGTCAACCGGTGCTGCAGGGAGCGGGCGGTCGGGGTGTCCGCCGCCCGCAGGCCCTCGAGGTCCCCGGTGAACAGAATCCGGCCGCCTGCGCTGCCCGCCCCGGGGCCCATGTCGACGAGGTGGTCGGCGATCGCCATCACCTCGGGCTTGTGCTCCACGACCAGGACCGTGTTGCCCTTGTCCCGCAGCTGGCGCAGCAGGTCGTTCATGCGGGTGACGTCGTGCGGATGAAGTCCCGCGGTGGGCTCGTCGAAGACGTAGGTGACATCGGTCAGCGGACTGCCCAGGTGGCGCACCATCTTGATCCGCTGGGACTCTCCGCCGGAGAGGGTGCCGGACTCCCGGTCCAGCGAGAGGTACCCGAGGCCGATGTCGATGATGGATCTCAGCATGGCGGCGAGGTTCGCAAGCAGCGGTCCCGCTGCGGGGGCGTCGAGGTCCTCGACCCACGCCAGGAGGTCCGTGACCTGCAGGGCTGTGAGCTCCCAGATGCGCTTGCCGCCGACTGTGGCGTTCCGGGGCCCCTCCGCGAGGCGGGTGCCGTGGCACTCGGAGCACTCGCCGGAGGTGGCGACGCGTGCGGCGAACTCCTGGATGTGCTTCTGCTTCGGGGGATTCTGCGGGTCCAGGTAGGAGCGTCGGACGCGGCTCGCGAGCCCCTGATAGGTGTAGTTGATGCCCGCGAACTGGATCTTGGTGGGCTCCTGCGCGTACAGCCATTCCCATTCGGCGTCGGTGTAGTCGGCCACGGTCTTGTCGGGATCGAGCTTCCCGGTCTCCGCGTAGGCCTTCCACATCCAGGAGCCGACGGGGTGGCCGGGCAGCAGGATCGCGCCCTCGTTCAAAGACTTCGAGCGGTCCACGATGACGTCGGCGTCCAGGGTCCGGGAACGCCCGGTGCCCTCGCAGGCGGGGCACATCCCGCCGATGATCTCGAAGGACTTCTTCTCCGCCTTGCCATCGCTGGTGCGCAGCACCCCGGCGCCGCTCGCGGAGGCGACCGAGAAGGAGAACGCCTGGGATGAGCCGATGTGGGGGTCGGACAGGCGGGAGAACAGGATCCTCAGCAGCGTGTACGCGTCCGTGGCGGTGCCGACGGTGGAGCGGGCATTGGTTCCCATCGGCTGCTGATCGACGAGGATCGCGGTGGTGAGGTTCGCGAGTTCGTCGACCTCGGGCCGCGGGGCGGAGGGCATGAAGGACTGCACGAACGTCGAGTACGTCTCGTTGATGAGGCGCTGGGACTCCGCGGCGACGGTGCCGAACACGAGTGAGGACTTCCCGGATCCGGAGACGCCGGTCACCACCGTGATCCGGCGTTTGGGGAGGTCGACGTCGACGTCCTGCAGGGTGTTGACGCGGGCGCCGCGCACGCGGATCACATCGTGGGCGTCGGCGGCAGGGATGCGCTCGGGACTCATGAAGGAAACGTAGCGCGCCGCTGGGACATCCGAGAACACGGTCCCGAACGCGGAAGCGCCCCCGCGGACCCATTGCAGGTCCTCGGGGGGCGCTCACCGTCGATTCACGCTCAGCGCGCAGTGGTCACTGCCACGCCTCCTCGTAGGCCTGACTCCACTCGGCCAGCTCCTGCTCATCCATGGTGACGCTCAGGGTCTGGAGCACACCGTCGTGGGCCTCCATCACGCACAGCGGGGTGTCCCCGAAATCACCGCAGGTCCAGTTGCCGTACTCCTGCGGGTTGTCCACGATGCTGATCGTGGACTCGATCGTCCCGTAATCCATGAAGGTGACGGCCACGCCGTTGTAGGTTTCCGCGTCCTCGTCCTCGTAGGTCGCGTACATCGGGTCTGTGTCCGTGGTCGTGAAGCCCTGGACATCCTCCGGCAGCGGGGGGAGGTCGCCACCGGGCTGCGGATCCGTGGTCCCGCCGCTGCTGGCGAGCCAGATGATGCCGCCGACGACGGCCGCGATCAGCAGCAGAAGCAGGCAGCCGCCGCAGCCGAGGATCCACGGCAGCGCACCGCGCTTCTTCGGCGGTTCGCCACCGGGCGGCGGGACCGCGCCGCTCTGGCCGGGATCATAGGGAGACCCGGCGCTGTGGGGCGCGCCGCCGGCGCTGGCGTGGGCGTACCCGTCGTCGCTCCGACCGGGGGCACCGGGACCGTACGCGTCACCCCCGCCGTACGCCCCGTCGTTGCCGTACGCCCCGTCGGAGCCGTACCCATCGGCGTTGCCGTGCGCGTTCCCCGAGCCGTACCCGCCCCCCGA
>JAUNUA010000004.1:28440-32549 GCA_030538435.1 Brachybacterium sp. | reverse complement strand
GCGAGGCCCTGGAGCACGCCGGCCACGAGCAGCACCGCATCGAGGCGCTGACCGGCACTGTGGCCCGCGAGTCCCACATGGTCGAGGGTCACGATAACCACCACCTGGCGCGTCACTGACCACGACGCAGTCCTGACGACGAGGCCCCCGGAGCTCATCGCTCCGGGGGCCTTCGTCAGCGCACACCTCGACTGCCTTGTCGCGCTCGCTCGCTGCCCTGCAGAGGTAGGTGTCCTCTGCTCGGCAGTCCTCAGCGTGCGCGAGGGCTCAGCGGTGGGTGCCGGAGGCGGTTCCCTCGGCCTCGCGGATGAGGTCCGCGAGGCGACGCGCGGCGACGAGGCTGAGGCGGCGATCCGCGCGACGCAGGGCGGCAATGGAGTGGACCGTCACCGCAGCTGGGTCGACCCCGGCCTGCACCAGGACGCCCCTCCCCCACGCCACGGCGTCCTGGAGGACGGCATCGGGTGCGAAGAGCCCCTTCAGCTCCCTCTCGGCGTCGCGCGCATAGTTCCTGGGCCGGAAGATCATGGCCCCAGCCTACGGCCCACCCAGGCCCTCCCAGGGGACCGTGCCCCGTGCCAGGCCGCGTCGGGTGCCGTGGGGAACACCGGCGCAGACGGGCGAGGGCCCCGCATCATTCTGATGCGGGGCCCTCGGCGGGTGGTGTTGTCGGTGCGGTCAGTGGGCGTGGACACCCTTGCTGAACTCCATCACCCAGCCGGTCACGGCCCAGATCCCCATGACGATGCCGAGTGCGGTGATCCACCAGCCGGCAGCGACACCCAGGAATGCCAGGGCGGCAGCGATCGATGCCCACAGCGGCCACCAGCTGTACGGGGCGAAACTGCCCTGGATGCCGGAGTCGGCATCGACGTTCGCGTCGTCCATGTCCTCCGGTCGACCCTTGTGGCGCCGGGCATTCATCCACAGCACGAGCGCGATCATCAGCGACATGCCGCCCGCGAGGGGCAGTCCGGCGGCGCCCACGAACTCCAGGTGGCCGGTGGGGTTGAACCAGTAGGACAGGAAGCCGTAGACGACCCCGACGATCACCAGGAACAGGCAGATGATCCCGAAGATGCGTGCACTCGCGCCCATGTCAGTTGGTCCTTACGTTCTGTCGGGGCTCCTCATCGAGGAGATGATCGACCGCTGCGACCTCGGGGTGGTGGAGATCGAAGGCGGGCCGCTCGGAGCGGATCCGCGGCAGGGCAGTGAAGTTGTGGCGCGGCGGCGGGCAACTGGTCGCCCACTCCAGCGAAGCGCCGTAGCCCCACGGGTCATCCGGCAGCTGCTCCGGCGAGGACTTGTGCCGGCGCCAGGAGATGTAGACGTTCCAGATGAACGGCAGCGTGGACAGGCCCAGGATGAACGCGCCGACCGTCGAGACCTGGTTCATCCAGCCGAAGCCGTCCTCCTCCAGGTAGTTGACGTACCGGCGCGGAGCGCC
This sequence comes from Brachybacterium sp., assembly GCA_030538435.1. GTDB lineage: Bacteria > Actinomycetota > Actinomycetes > Actinomycetales > Dermabacteraceae > Brachybacterium. Next base: position 31,099 of record JAUNUA010000004.1, on the reverse strand, counting down.
CTGGACGCCGAGCCAGTGCTGGATCAGGAACGTCATGTGGAAGCCGATCATCAGCAGCCAGAAGTGCCAGACGCCGATCCGCTCGCTGAGCTTGTAGCCGAACATCTTGGGCCACCAGAAGTAGAAGCCCGCGAACATCTCGAAGGCGATGGTGCCGAAGATGACGTAGTGGAAGTGCGCCACCACGAAGTAGGTGTCGGACAGGTGGAAGGTCAGCACCGGGCTGGACAGGATCACGCCGGTCAGACCACCGAAGAGGAAGGTGGTGAGGAAGCCGAGGGTGAACAGCATCGGCGTCTGGAACGTTATCGACCCTCTCCACATCGTGCCTATCCAGTTGAAGACCTTCACGCCTGTAGGCACCGCGATCAGCATCGTCATGAAGGCGAAGAAGTCCAGCATGACCGCGCCGGTGGTGTACATGTGGTGCGCCCAGACGGTCACCGACAGGGCGGCGATCGAGATCGTGGCGTACACCAGTGTCTTGTACCCGAAGATCGGCTTGCGGCTGAACACCGGGATGATCTCCGAGGCGATGCCGAAGAAGGGCAGCGCGAGGACGTAGACCTCCGGGTGGCCGAAGAACCAGAACAGGTGCTGCCACAGAATGGCGCCCCCGTTCTCGGGGTTGAAGACGTGCGCCCCGAACCGCCGGTCCGCGCCGAGTGCGAACAGTGCCGCGGCCAGCGGCGGGAAGGCCATCAGCACCAGCACCGCGGTCACCAGGATGTTCCAGGTGAAGATCGGCATGCGGAACATGGTCATGCCGGGCATCCGCATGCAGATGATGGTGGTGATGAAGTTGACCGAGCCGAGGATCGTGCCGAAGCCCTGCAGAGCCAGGCCGAAGACCCACAGGTCGCCGCCGATACCCGGCGAGAAGGTGGTGTCCGAGAGCGGCGCGTAGGCGAACCAGCCGAAGGACGCCGCGCCCTGCGGGGTGAGGAACCCGGCGACGACGATGAACGAGCCGAACAGGGTGATCCAGAAGGCGAACATGTTCAGGCGCGGGAACGCCATGTCCACGGCGCCGATCTGCAGCGGCACGAAGTAGTTCGCGAAGCCGTTGAACAGGGGCGTGCCGAACATCAGCAGCATGATCGTGCCGTGCATGGTGAACAGCTGGTTGTACTGCTCCTTGGAGACCACGACCTGCAGGCCGGGCTCCCACAGCTCCGCGCGGATCATCAGCGCGAGCACGCCGCCGAAGATGAAGAACGCGAACGCCATCGCCATGTACAGCAGGCCGATGACCTTGTGGTCGGTGGAGGTCAGGATCCGGAACGCCTGGCTGCCCTGCTTGGTGGGCTGCGGCGAGCGGAACCGCGCGGTATCCGAGCCGGAGACCGGGGCGGCGGGGGTCTCGGTGGTCATCGTCCGCCCTCCTGAGCGCTCACGTCCTCGGAACGCGGGTGGGTATCCCGCATGTTCCAGTCCTCGATATTGCGGTTCAGGTCCAGGCCGAGCTGACCGGTGTTGCCCTGATCGCGCAGGTCCTGCATGCGCTGGTCGAACTCCTCCTGGGAGACGACGTGCACGTTGAACAGCATGTCCGAGTGGTACTCACCGCACAGCTCGGCACACTTGCCGGCGTAGACGCCTTCACGGGTGGGGGTCACCTGGAAGGAGGTGGTGTGGCCGGGGATCATGTCCTTCTTGTAGAGGAAGTCGACAACCCAGAAGGAGTGGATGACGTCGCGCGACTCCAGCTGGAACTCGACCGACTGGCCCTCCGGCACATACAGCACCGGCAGCGACTCGGCCGCGCCGGTCATGCCGGTCTCGAAGGACTGGACGCCGGGTGACTCGTAGGTGTCCTCGCTGACGTAGTTGAAGTCCCAGCTCCACTGCTTGCCGATGACCTGGACGACGACGTCCGGATCCTCGTCGTGGTGTTCGACGATGGCGGTGTCCCGCTGGGTGAAGTAGAAGAACGACATGATCATCACCACGGGCAGCAAGGTGAAGATCAGCTCGAGCGGCACGTGGTATCGCAGCTGGACGGGGAAGCCGGAGTCGAGGCGGCGACGACGGTAGGCGACCACGCACCAGATGGTCAGGCCCCACACGATGAGACCCACGAGCACCAGAGCCACCCAGGACCCGGTCCAGATCGAGGTGATGCGCTCGGTCTGGTTGGTGACGGCGCCGTCGTCGTATCCGGGGAGGTACCCGCGCTGCTGCTCCGCGGTGCAGCCGGCGAGAGCGATGACCGCGAGGGCGGCGCCGGACACTCTGCGCAGGGCACGGCGCGGACGCTGTGTGGCCTGGGGGATCACGTGATGACCTTCCGCTCTTCCCTCCGGAGAGCCCGAGGAGGTGGGGCCCTTGCCGTTCCGCAGGGAGGTTGTCGTTCTGGGTGGGGTTACCCGGTGCCTGACCGGCACCGTCACGCCCGTCCCGTCCGATCGACCCAGCGGTGGGCTATCAGTGCTGCAGGAGTGCTGTAGCAGCCCTGATGAAAAGCTGATCGAACAGTGCGCGAACATGACGGCACGGTGTCATCATACGCGTTCAGCAGGGGGTGGGTGGACCAACGCGCCCACCGTCGGAACCGTCTCGGAGCAGGCGGAGCACGGTCGTCCCGGGCGCGGCCCACGGAGAACGACGACGGGCGCGGACCGCAAGGTCCGCGCCCCGCACTCCCACCGCTTTTCGC
>JAUNUA010000004.1:11207-28430 GCA_030538435.1 Brachybacterium sp. | reverse complement strand
GGCGCCCGGGGCACACCGAGGCGGGGGGCGCCCGGCTGGGGCCCCCCCCGCTTCTCGATCCACTTCGCGGGGATCAGGAGAACGAGTCGCCGCAGGCGCAGGAGGACTGCGCGTTGGGGTTGTCGATCGTGAAGCCCTGCTTCTCGATGGTGTCGGCGAAGTCGATGACGGCGCCCTGGAGGTAGGGCGAGCTCATCTTGTCGACGATGACCTCCACGCCCTCGAAGTCGACTGTGAGGTCGCCGTCGAGCAGTCGCTCGTCGAAGTAGAGCTGGTAGATCAGGCCCGAGCATCCCCCCGGCTGCACGGCGATTCGCAATCGCAGGTCGTCGCGGCCCTCCTGGGCGAGCAACGAGGTGACCTTCTGGGCGGCGACGGACGTGAGGGTGACGCCGTGCGCGGCGGTCTCCTCGAGGCGAGCGGCTTCGGCAGTCGTCATGGGTGTGTACCTCCTAGCAACAGGTCGCTCCAGGGTACGCCTTCGACCTGCAACGAGGCGCATCAGCGTTCAGCCCACGGCGATCGCGGGCAGCGGTCCCGGGGTCGGGGGCGTCAGCCGATGACATACAGCAGCGCGAGGAGGCCGACGGCGCCGAGCCCGACGACCGTGCCGAGCGCCCCGGCGACGGCGCCCTCGCGGTGGGCGGGAACTCGCACGGCCAGCAGCAGCATCCCCAGCAGCATCAGGGCCGCGATCCCGATTCCCCACACCGGTCCGAGGATGTAGAACGGGACGAAACCGATCAGCAGGCCGCCGAAGAGCAGCGGCACCGCGAGCGGGGAGACGGTGACCGGTCCGGACGCCGCCTCCTCGACCACATAGCCGTCCTCGGGGCCGTCCTCGCGACCCCCGCTCCCGCCGCGACGGCTCGCGCCGGGACCGCTGTCCGCACCTCGTCCGGCGCCGCTGTTCACGGGGTGCCCCGCTGCAGGTCGCCAGCGCCCCGCAGGAGCAGCGCCTCCGCGAGGCAGACGTGCGCGAACTCCCCCAGGTGCAGCGACTCATCGATCCCGTGGGCGCGCGATTCCGGATCCTCGACACCGGTGACAAGCACTTCGGCATCGGGGTAGACCTCGAGCAGGTCGGCGATGAACGGGATCGACCCGCCGAGCCCCGTGTCGACCGGATCGGCCCCCCAGGCGGTGCGGAACGATTCCCGCGCGAGGCGCATGCCGGGGGTGTCGGCCGGGGCGAGGAACGCCTGGCCCTGCTCCCCCGGTTCGATGTCCAGGTGCGCGCCGAACGGGGCGTGCGCCTCGAGGTGGGCGACCAGCGCGTCCATCGCCTCCTGCGGGTCCTGCCCAGGGGCCAGGCGCAGGGAGATCTTGGCGCGTGCGGCGGGGATGAGGGTGTTGGACGCCTGCTGCACGGGGGTCGCGTCGATGCCGATGACCGACAGCGCCGGGCGGGTCCACAGGCGCGCGGAGACCGGACCGTCTCCGGCGAGACGCACCCCGTCCAGGACTCCGGCGTCGCGGCGGAAGTCCTCCTCGGGCAGATCGACCTCGGGATCCTCAGCGCGCACGAGGCCTTCGACAGCCACCTCGCCGTCCTCGTCGTGGAGGGTGGCGATCAGGCGGGACAGCAGGGTGAGCGCATCGAGCGCCGGTCCGCCGAACAGGCCGGAGTGGACCCCGTGGTGCAGACCTCGCACCGTGACCGTGAGGTCGGCGAGGCCGCGCAGGCTGGTGGTGAGCGCGGGAGCCCCCACCGCCCAGTTGGCGGAGTCGGCGACGATGATCAGATCCGCGCGCAGGTCCTCCTCGAACGCTTCGATGAAGGGGCGGAACGTCGGCGACCCGTCTTCCTCCTCGCCCTCGACGAACACGGTGACGCCGATGCCGTCCGCGGCGAGCTCCTCGCCGACCAGGCGCAGCGCCGCCACGTGCGCCATGACCCCGGCCTTGTCATCAGCCGCCCCGCGCCCGTACAGGCGCTCCCCCCGGCGGGTGGGTTCGAACGGCGGGGTGGTCCACTGCCCCTCGTCACCCGTGGGCTGGACGTCGTGGTGGGCGTACAGCATGACCGTGGGCTTGCCCTCCGCGGCGGGGCGCCGGGCGATCACCGCGGGTGCGCCTCCCTCGACCCTCTCGATCCGGACATCGGGCAGGCCGGTCCCGCGCAGAAGCTCGGCGACGGCCTCGGCGCTGCGTTCGACATGGGCGGGGTCGTACCCGTCGAAGGCGATCGAGGGAATCCGGACCAGATCCTCGAGGTCGGTGATCACCGCCGGCAGGATCCCCTCCAGTCGGGAGCGCAGATCCTCCACGTCGGCGGTTGCGGCGTTCGAGGTCGAGGGGTCGGCGGGGCCGGGGCGTGAGGTGTCCGTCATGCCTCTCACCGTATCGCGCAGCATCGGGGCGCCGGTGCCTAGGTGCTCGATCACCCGGCCGCGGCGAAATGGGCCCATACGGGGGCGCGCCGGTAGACTCCCCGGGGTGAGTTCCCGCAGAGCGACCGAGTCGGATACGACCGCCTCGGCACCCGAAACCCGCCCGAACCGTCCCGGCTCCAAGGGCCGCCCCACGCGGTCCCGCAAGGAGGCGCAGGCTGCGCGGAAGCGCCCCCTGGTGCCGACGGACCGCAAAGAGGCGCGCCGGCGCTCCCGCGAGGAGGCCGCGAAGCAGCGGGCCCGCGCGAACCACGCGATGGCGACTGGGGATGTCGACAACATGCCGTTGCAGCACCGCGGGAAGGACCGCCGGTACGTACGCGACGTGGTCGACGCCCGGCGCAACGTCGCCGAGTTCTTCTTCCCTGCGGCGCTGGTGTTCATGGTGTTCTCGCTGGTGCTGCCGCTGCTGGTGCCGCAGTCCTACGCGATCCTCAGCACCCTGCTGCTGGTGGTCCTGTGGGGCGGCATCCTCGCCAGCATCGTCGACTCGTTCCTGCTGCGCCGTCAGCTGCGGGCGGGTCTGCTCGAGCGCTTCGGAACGATCTCCGGGGGCCTCGTCCCCTACGGCATCATGCGCTCCATCCAGATCCGCCGGCTGCGGCTGCCGAAGCCCGAGCTGAAGCACGGCGACACGGTCCGCTAGCTCACCTCTCCTCTCCGCACGACGACGGGGCCCACCGATGATCGGTGGGCCCCGTCGTCGCGCGGGCGCGGTCGGGAGTGCTCAGGCGCCCGCGGCGCTCGTCCCGGTCTTCGCAGGCTCGGAGCGGGTGTCGACGCCCGCCTCCTTGCGCTGCTGCGGTGTGATCGCGGCGGGTGCCTGCGTGAGGGGGTCGAAACCGCCGCCGGACTTCGGGAAGGCAATGACCTCGCGGATGGAGTCGGTGCCGGCGAGCAGCGCCACCACGCGGTCCCAGCCGAAGGCGATGCCGCCGTGCGGCGGGGCGCCGTAGGAGAACGCGTCCAGCAGGAACCCGAACTTCTCGCGCACCTCCTCCTCCTGCAGGCCCATCACCGCGAAGACCCGCTCCTGCAGCTCGCGGCGGTGGATGCGGATGGATCCTCCACCGATCTCGTTGCCGTTGCACACCAGGTCATAGGCATCGGTGAGCGCGGAACCGGGGTCGGAGTCGAAGGTGTCCAGGAACTCCGGCTTCGGTGCGGTGAACGCGTGGTGCACCGCCGTCCAGGCGCCGGAGCCGACGGCGACGTCCCCGGCGGCGCGGGCGTCCGTGGCCGGTTCGAACATCGGGGCGTCGACGACCCAGACGAAGGCCCAGGCGTCGTCGTCGATGAGGCCCAGGCGCTCGGCGATCTCACCGCGGGCCGCGCCCAGCAGAGCCCGGGAGGGCTTCGCCTCGCCCGCGGCGAAGAACACGCAGTCACCGGGCTCCGCGCCGACGGTGGCGGCGAGACCTTCCCGCTCCGCCTCGGAGAGGTTCTTCGCGACCGGCCCGCCGAGAGTCCCATCCTCCTGGATCAGCACATAGGCGAGACCCTTGGCGCCGCGCTGCTTGGCCCACTCCTGCCACGCATCGAGCTGGCGGCGGGGCTGGGACGCACCACCGGCCATGACCACGGCCCCGACGTAGGGCGCGCGGAACACTCGGAAGGGAGTCTCCGCGAAGTAGTCGGTCATCTCAGTGATCTCGAGGTCGAAGCGCAGGTCCGGCTTGTCCGAGCCGAAGCGGCGCATCGCCTCCGCGTAGGTCATCCGCGGGATCGGGGTGGTGATGTCGTACCCCGCGACCTTCCACACGGCGCGGATCAGCTCCTCGGACAGGGCAATGACATCCTCGGTGTCCGCGAAGCTCAGCTCGATGTCGAGCTGGGTGAACTCCGGCTGGCGGTCCGCGCGGAAGTCCTCATCGCGGTAGCACCGTGCGAGCTGGAAGTACCGTTCGATGCCGCCCACCATCAGGAGCTGCTTGAACAGCTGCGGGGACTGCGGCAGCGCGTACCAGGATCCGGGGGCCAGGCGCGCAGGGACCAGGAAGTCCCGGGCACCCTCCGGGGTGGACCGGGTGAGGGTAGGGGTCTCCACCTCGACGAACCCGTCGTCGAGAAGGGTGTCGCGGGCGGCACGGTTCACCGCGGAGCGCAGGCGCATCGCGTGGGCCGGGCCCTCGCGGCGCAGGTCCAGGTAGCGGTAGCGCAGGCGGGTCTCCTCGCCGACGTCGGTGTGCTCGTCCAGCTGGAACGGCAACGGCGCGGACGGGCTCAGCACCTGCACGGAGTCAGCGGTCACCTCGATGGTCCCGGTGTCCAGGTTCGGGTTCTCGTTGCCCTCGGGGCGGCGCTCCACGGTCCCGGTGACGGCCAGCACATACTCGCTGCGCAGATGCAGTGCATCGTCCTCGCGGACGACCACCTGGGCGACACCGCTCGCATCGCGCAGATCCAAGAAGGCGACGCCCCCGTGGTCGCGTCGACGGCCGATCCAGCCGGTGAGGGTGACGGTCTGGCCGATGTGCTCCTCGCGGAGCTCACCGGCGTGATGGGTGCGCAGCACGGATTCAGTCCTTCGTCGCGGGGGTGGATGGTGCCAGGTGATCCTATCGCGGGCGTGAGCGAGGTCGCCCGGTCTGTCCCTGGGTCCTGCGCCCTGCGCGATCTAGACTGCATACACGTCCTGACCTGCGTGCAAGTGGGTCCACACCCTCTTTCCCCAGCTTCGAGGACACGATGACCGACCACGCCCCGATCGAGGACGCGACCAACGCGCCCCTGGCACCCGACGCCGACAACCAACCCTCCGCCGAGGAAACCCCCACTACCTTCGCTGACCTCGACCTCCCGGATGCGCTGCGCGGCGCCGTCGACTCCCTCGGCTTCCGCACCCCGACCCCCATCCAGGAGCAGGCGATTCCCGCGCTGCTGGGCGGCAGCGATGTGATCGGTGTCGCCCAGACCGGAACCGGCAAGACCGCTGCCTTCGGCCTGCCGCTGCTGGCGGTCGTGGATCCGGCCGACCGCGCCACCCAGTCGATCGTGCTCGCGCCGACCCGGGAGCTCGCGATGCAGGTGGCGGAGGCGATCTCCTCCTTCGCGGCGCAGATCCCGGGGCTCACGGTCACCTCCGTGTACGGCGGCTCGCCGTACGGCCCGCAGGAACGAGCGCTGGAGAAGGGCAGCCAGGTGGTCGTCGGCACCCCCGGCCGCGTCATCGATCACCTCAAGCGCGGGAACCTGCGCCTGGACACCCTCCGCTATGTCGTCCTCGACGAGGCCGACGAGATGCTGCGCATGGGCTTCGCGGAGGACGTCGAGCAGATTCTGTCCTTCGCCCCCGCGGAGAAGCAGGTGGCGCTGTTCTCCGCGACGATGCCGGCGGCGATCCGGAAGGTCGCGGGGGACCACATGCGCGACCCGGTCCAGGTGTCCGTCTCCCGGCAGTCCTCCACCGTCACCTCGGTGCGCCAGCGCTACGCGGTGGTGCCCTTCCGCCACAAGGTGGGGGCTCTCGCCCGGGTGCTCGCCACCTCCGATGCCGACGCCGCGATCGTCTTCACCCGCACCCGGTCCTCCGCGGAGGACGTCGGCGTGGAACTCGTCTCGCGCGGCATCGTCGCCGCCACGATCAGCGGGGACGTCGCCCAGAAGGAGCGCGAGAAGATCGTCGAGCGTCTGCGTGACGGCTCCCTGGACGTCCTCGTCGCAACCGACGTCGCCGCCCGCGGTCTGGACGTCGAGCGCATCGGCCTGGTGGTGAACTTCGATGTCCCCGGCGAGCCGGAGGCATACGTGCACCGCATCGGCCGCACCGGTCGCGCCGGCCGCACCGGGGAGGCCCTCACCTTCGTCGCCCCCCATGAGCGGCGGAAGCTCCGGGCCATCGAGAAGACCACCCGTCAGACCCTGGAGGAGATCCAGGTCCCCTCCCCCGCCGACGTCTCGCGGCACCGGATGCGGCGGCTGCTGGAGCGCGCCCCGGAGCGCGCCGCGACCGGACGGCTCGGCATCTACTCCGATCTGATCGAGGATTTCCTGACCGCGCAGCGGGAGGCCAAGGGCTCCGAGGCAATGGATGCGCGGGCTCTGGCGGCCGTGCTGGGGGCCATCGCCGTCGGCGACGAGGGTCCCGCGCCCCGTGAGGAGGAGTTCAGCGGTGCCCGCCTGTCCGGCCGCGACCGCGAGGACGACGGCGGCGGCGCCGGACGCAAGACCGCGCGGCCCACTCAGGAGGGGTACACCGCGTATCGGATCGGCGCCGGACACAGCCACGGCGCGAAGCCCCCGGTGATCGTCGGCATCATCACCGGTGAGGGCGGATTGACCGGGAAGGACGTCGGCAAGATCGATATCTTCAGCACCTTCTCGCTGGTGGAGCTGCGCGGCCGGCTGGACGAGGGGCAGAAGGACCGGATCGGCCGGGCGAAGATCGGCGGGCGCTCCCTGCGCATCAGCGAGGACCGCGGGCCGCGCACCGGCGGGAAGGGCGGACCGCGCGGCGGGCACCGTGGCGGTCCTGAGGGCGGGCACCGCTCCGGCGGTCGCGGCGGCTTCTCCCGCGACGACCGCGGGCACCGCTCCGGGGGCCGCCGCGGCTGAGGCGCCGTGCACCCCGGCACCGCCCGGACCTGTGACGACGACGCCCCCTCCACCGCGTGATCGGTGGAGGGGGCGTCGTCGTTGTCCGTGTTTCGGTCAGCCGTTCTGCTGGGCCTCGGCCTGGGCCTTCGCGTAGGCCTCCCGGACCTCATCCATGTCCAGGTTCTTCACCTGGCCGATGAGATCCTCCAGGTCGGGCTCGCGCAGCGCACCCGGCTGGGAGAACACCGGCACCCCGTCGCGGTAGACGACGATGGTGGGGATCGAGGTGACGCCGTACTTCATGGCGAGATCCTGCTGGTCCTCGGTGTCGACCTTGGCGAACGTGAGGTCCGGGTGGTTCTCCGACGCCTTCTCGAAGATCGGGGCGAAGCGCTGGCACGGCACGCACCAGCCCGCCCAGAAGTCGATCAGGACGATGCCGTCGGCGACGGTCTCGTCGTGGTTCTCGGTGGTCAGGGTCGTGGTGGTCATGCGCCGTTCAACGCCGTCCCGGGCGGCAAGATTCCACCAGCCACCGAGGAGTGATCCGGGTCACCGGACCCGAGGACCCGGGGCCACAGATCCTCGGTCGGTGCCTCCCAGCTCCCGGCCTCCGCGGGCTCCTGCTGCCCGGTGCGCACATCCCGGACAGCGTCCCCGCCACCGGCAGAGCCGGGGAACCAGACGAAGGGGATCGAGCGACGGTCGGCGTGGCGGATCTGCTTGCCGAGCTTCGCGGAGCTCGGGGAGACCTCGGTGGGGATGCCGCGTCTGCGCAGCTCCCGCGCGACAGCTTCGCTGCGTGCGCGCTCCTCCTCGTTCAGCACGGCGACCAGCACGCAGGTCGGCACCGGACGGGTGGCCCGTGCGAGATCGGCCGAGAGCATGCGGGAGACGAGCCGGGTCAGACCGATCGAGAGCCCCACCCCGGGGTAGGTGTGACGGTTGTCCGCGGCGAGACGGTCGTACCGTCCTCCGGAGCAGACCGAGCCGAGGGACTCATGGCCCTGCACGAAGGTCTCGAACACCGAGGCGGTGTAGTAATCCAGGCCCCGGGCGATCGACAGGTCCGCGACGCACACCCCGGGCACGGCCGCATTCACCCGTGCGAGGACATCGGCGAGCTCCGCGGCGCCCTCCTCGACCATCTCGCCCGTGCCGCCGAGCTCCCGCACCTGCTCGATGAAGGAGTCATCGGAGGTGAGGATGGACGCGAACGCCAGGCATGCCTCGGCCTGCTCCGGGCTCGCGCCCGCCTCGAGGGCCAGCAGGTCCGCGACGGCGTCCTTCCCGATCTTCGGCAGCTTGTCCAGGGCCCGCAGCACCGGTGTGTGGTCGCTGAACCCGAGGGAGCGGAAGAAGCCCTCGGAGAGCTTGCGGTTGTTGGCGTGGATCGTGAAACCGGGCAGAGGCAGAGCGTGCAGGATCTCCGCCATGGTCGTTGCGACCTCGGCGTCGAGGTGGATGGGCAGGGAGTCCTGCCCGATCACATCGAGGTCCGCCTGGTAGAACTCGCGGAAGCGCCCGTCCTGGGGGCGCTCACCGCGCCACACCTTCTGCACCTGATAGCGACGCAGCGGGAAGGTGAGGTCGTTCTGGTGCTCCAGCACGTACCGCGCGAGCGGCACCGTGAGATCGAAGTGGAGGCCGAGCCGGCGATCCTGCTCCTCGCCGCCGGCGGCAGTCGCGGAGGCGTCCGGAGCATCGTCCTCGTGGAGGCGACGGAGCACATACACCTCCTTGTCGATCTCCCCCTTGCGCAGCAGCTGGGCCATCGGCTCCACGGACCGCGTCTCCAGGCCGGAGAACCCGTGCAGCTCGGCGACGCGGCGGAAGGTGTCGATGACGTGCTGCTCGACGAGCCGCTCGGCGGGGAGCCATTCGGGAAATCCGGACAGGGCGCTGATCTTCGCCATGGGGGCGATCTCCTTCGCTTCTCGATGCTCGGGCCCGCCCATTATCGCGTTCCGTGCGGCTGAAGGGCACCTGTAGAGTTCCGGCAGGCGGAGCCGTCCCGCGGCTCCTCGCACCCCGCCCGAGGTCGCCCCTGGCGACAGTGCCCGCGCGAAGCGGAACCGACCGAAGGAGCTCCCGTGAGCGAGTCCACCTCCCCCACGCCCCGCCCCACGCCGCGTCCTACCCCCCGCCCCGGGCCCCGTCCCACCCCGGCGGCGCTGAAGGGGAAGCAGCCCGCGGTGCCGTTGGTGCCCGCCGCTCCCCCGGTCGCGGAGTACGACGATGCCGCGGTCGCCGAGGCGATCACCTTCGGGTCGGTCGGTCCCGACGGCGCCATCACCGTGCAGGACGGCACGCAGGTGCGGGTCATCGGCACCACCGATGCGGCATCGTCGGAGAACCCCGTCGAGGCCCAGCAGACCGACGCCGCGGACCTGGCGGACACCGCCGAGTCGGTCTCCGAGGCCCCGAACGCCGCTGAGGTGCTGCGCCCGTACACCCACGCCTATCTGGACCTGGTGGCGTTCCTGGATCTCACCGAGCAGAAGCTCGCGCTCAGCGGGCACTCCCAGGCGGAGCTGAACCGTCTGCTGGAGCAGCTGAAGAAGAACCTGAAGGAACCGCAGGTGGTGGGGGACATCCCGGCGCTGCGGGCCCGCGGTCACGAGCTGCGCGAGCGCGCCAAGGAGAAGATCCGGGCGATCGAGGCGGAGCGCGCCGAGCAGCGCGAGGGCGCCACCGCGCGCCGCACCGCGTTCGTGGAGTCGATCGAGCAGCTGGTCGCCAAGGACCCGCAGCAGATCTCCTGGAAAGCGGCGGGCCAGACCATGCGGGACATGGTGCCGACCTGGAAGCGGATGCAGCAGGAGGACACCTCGCTCGAGCGGGCGACGGAGGACGCCCTGTGGAAGCGTCTGTCGGCTGCGCGCAGCACCTTCGACCGTATGCGGCGCCAGTTCTTCGCGGAGCTCGACTCCCAGCATGCCGAGGCGGAGAAGACGAAGGAGGCCCTCATCGCCCAGGCCGAGGAGCGCCAGCACTCCACCGACTGGGGTCCGACGGTTCGCTTCTACCGGGACCTGATGGACCAGTGGCGAGCGGCCGGCCGCGGGAACCGCAAGACGGATGACGCCCAGTGGGCGCGGTTCAAGGCCGCCCAGGACACATTCTTCGCCGCGCGCAACGCCGATCTGCAGGCGACCGATGCTGAGCAGGGCGAGAACCTGGTGACGAAGGAGGCCCTGCTCGCCGAGGCCGAGGCTATCGACCCGACCGCGGACCTCGAGGCGGCAAAGCAGGCACTGCGCGGGATCCAGGACCGCTGGGAGGCGGCCGGGAAGGTCCCGCGCAAGGACCTGCGGCGCGTCGAGGACCGACTGCGGGCCGTCGAACGGGCCGTGTCCAAGGCCGAGCAGGACGAGTGGCGCCGCACCGATCCGCGTACCCGTGCGCGCGTCGAGGGTGCGTCCTCCCAGCTGCACGCCGCGATCGCCGGCTACGAGGACGACCTGGAGAAGGCGCGGGCGACCGGGGATCCGCGGCGGATCGAGCAGGCGGAGAAAGCCCTCGAAGCGCGCAAGGAGTGGCTCGCCGTCATCGAGCGCTCCGCCGACGACCTCACCTGAGGCGAGCTGCCGTCGCCTGAGACGACCTATGCTGCTGTTCCGGGTGGTGAGTCTCGGCCCTCCCCTCGGCACGACTCATCCACAGTCGCGGCGGGGGGAGTTGCCGCGCGGACGCACCCGGGTGAGGCTCGAGGCATGCACAGCGCGACCCTCCCGCTCGGTCACCCCGGGCACTCTGTCGCTCCGGCACCGGATCATCCCGAGGGCGCAGCTGCTCCGTGCGCGCGGTGGTCGGAGCACGCCGCGCTCCTCGCGCAGGACGTCGCCTGTCGTCTGGAGAGGTTCGAGGACAACCCGGCGACCGCCACCATGGTCGATGCCGGGCTGCTGCAACGGATCCGCCCCGGCGTGCAACTGGCCCTCGCCGACCGCCTCAGCATGCCCGAGCGCGCAGTCGCCCTCGGGTGCGCGCTGGCCGGGGAGCTGCGGCCCGGGGATGTGATCGCCCGTCTCAGCGCCGTGTGGGTGCTGCTCGCCGGTCGCCTGCCGGTGCCGCTGACCTTCACCACCCAGGCGAGGCCTCGCTCGCTGGCGGGGGTACGCCTGCACCAGGCGGACCTTCCCGCCCGGGATCTCGAGCTGATCGGAGGCTGCCCGGTCACCACACCGACACGCACCGCGACCGACCTGCTGCGCCACGCGAGCCCACCGGAGGCGCTCGTCGGCGTGGGCCGGCTGCTGGCCTCCGGCCACGTCGACGAGGAGCAGATCTCCGCATCACTGTCCGAGCTGCGCGCCCAGCCGCAGGTGCGCCGCGCCCAGGATCTGTGGGACGGGATCCTTACCGGGCGGCGCTGCGAGCCGCGGCGGTGACGGGAATCCCGTCGGCGGTCACACGGAAGGCGTCATACACGCCCTCCACGCGCCGCACCTGGGCGAGCACCGAGTTCAGGTGGGACGGGTCGGCCAGCTCGAAGGAGAAGTAGGCGGTCGCCAGCCGGTCCTTCTGGGACTGGCAGGAGGCGGAGGTGAGGTTGACCTGCTGATCGGAGATCACCAGCGACAGATCCGTCAGCAGACGGGAACGGTCCAAGGCCTCCACCTTGATGTGGACCAGGTACGCGGTGGCCGTGCGGCCGGACCAGTGGACCGGGACGATCCGGTCGCCCTGCTGCTCCTGCAGCTGCCGGGCATTGCTGCAGGTCTCGTGGTGCACGGAGATGCCGGCGCCGCGGGTCACGAACCCGATGATCGGGTCGCCGGGCACCGGCGCGCAGCACTTGGCGAGCTTCACCCACAGATCGTCCTGCCCATCGACCGCGATGCCCTGATCGCCGTCCCGGGGGCTCGGCACCTTCTTCGTCCGTGCGCGCGAGGGAAGGGTCGTCTCGGCGACGTCCTCCTCCGCCCCGTCAGCACCACCGAACGTCGCCACCAGACGGTTCGCGACGGCGTGCGCGCTGACATGACCTTCCCCGATCGCGGTGTACATCGCGTCGACATCCTGGTGGTTCAGGTCATGGGCGACGGTCTGCACGGCATCCCGGGTCAGCAGGCGCCGCAAGGGAAGCTGCTCGCGGCGCAGCGCCTTGGACAGCTCGTCCTTGCCGCGCTCCAGGGCCTCTTCGCGGCGCTCCTTGGAGAACCACTGACGGATCTTGGTGCGCGCTCGCGGGGACTGCACGAAGGCGAGCCAATCGCGGCTGGGGCCGGCCTCCGGTGCCTTGGAGGTGAAGACCTCCACCACGTCCCCGGTGCTGAGCTTGGACTCGAGGGAAACCAGGCGGCCGTTCACGCGGGCACCCATCGTGCGGTGGCCGACCTCGGTGTGCACCGAGTAGGCGAAGTCGACGGGGGTGGCATCCTGCGGCAGGGCGATCACATCGCCCTTGGGGGTGAAGACGTAGACCTCGTGGCCGCTCATCTCGAATCGCAGCGACTCCAGGAACTCGCCGGAATCAGCGGTGTCCTTCTGCCATTCCATCAGCTGACGCAGCCACGTCATCTCCTGGGTGCCGGCGCGGCCCCCGTCACCGGTCCCGGCCATCGCCTTGTACTTCCAATGCGCGGCGACCCCGTACTCGGCTCGGCGGTGCATCTCCCGGGTGCGGATCTGGATCTCCACGGGCTTGCCGGTCGGACCGATGACCGTGGTGTGGAGCGACTGGTAGAGGTTGAACTTCGGCAGGGCGATGTAGTCCTTGAACCGCCCCGGGATAGGCGACCAGCGGGCGTGCAGGGTGCCGAGCACCCCGTAGCAGTCGCGCACGGAGTCCACCAGCACCCGAATGCCCACCAGATCGTAGATGTCGGCGAAGTCCCGGCCGCGGACGATCATCTTCTGGTAGATCGAGTAGTAGTGCTTGGGGCGTCCCCGGACCTCCGCCTTGATGCGGGCCTTGCGCAGGTCCTCGTGGATCTGCCCGGAGACCGTCGCCAAGTACTGCTCGCGGGCGGGGGCGTGCTGCGCGACGAGCGCCACGACCTCCTCGTACACCTTGGGGTAGAGGGCGCGGAAGGACAGGTCCTCCAGCTCCCATTTCATCGTGTTCAGACCCAGTCGATGCGCCAGGGGAGCATAGATCTCCAGGGTCTCCTTGGCCTTGCGCTCGGCAGAGGAAGCGGAGACGTACTTCCAGGTGCGGGCGTTGTGCAGGCGGTCGGCGAGCTTGATGAGCAGGACGCGGATGTCGCGGCTCATGGCGACGATCATCTTGCGCACGGTCTCGGCCTGGGCGGCGTCCCCGTAGGTCACCTTGTCGAGCTTGGTGACCCCATCGACGAGCAGGGCGATCTCGTCGCCGAACTCCGCGCGCAGCTGATCCAGGGAGTACTCGGTGTCCTCGACGGTGTCGTGCAGCAGCGCCGCGGCGAGGACCTCCTTCGGCGAGCCGAGCTCGGCGAGGATGGTCGCCACCGACACCGGGTGGGTGATGTAGGGGTCGCCGCTCTTGCGGAACTGCCCCCGGTGGGCTTTCTCCGCGACACGGTAGGCGCGGCGCAGCAGGGCGACGTCCTCGCGGGGGTTGGCGCTCCCGACGGCCTGCAGCAGCGGCTCGAGCACCTGGTCGGTGGCGGCGCTGCGGGAGCCGAACAGGCCGAGCCGACCGAAACGGGGCCAGGCGCCGAGGGCGTCCTCGACCGCGGGGTCCGTGGTGCGATCGGTGTCCGCCATGCTGCCTCCCATCCGGCGGGGCGGAGGCGGGGGCTCCGCGCCCGAGATCCCATCGTACGCGGCGACGACACCTGCTCCCGTCGGTCTCAGGCGGGCATGGTCCACAGGGCGGTGACGGGCACGTCCGGGATCTGCTCGCGTCCCCCCAGGCCGTCCAGCTCGATGAGGAACGTCGCGCCCAGCAGCTCGACCTCGAAGTCCCGCACCAGCGCGACGGTGGCGGCGGCGGTACCACCGGTCGCCAGCAGGTCATCGACCACCAGCACCCGCGCACCGCGCGGCAGGGCGTTCTCCGCGATCTCCACGGTCGCGGTGCCGTACTCGAGGGTGTAGGTGAGGCTGCGCGGCTGCCCGGGCAGCTTCCCGACCTTGCGGACCGGTACGAATCCGGCGCCGAGCTCATAGGCGAGCGGTGTCCCCAGCACGAAGCCGCGGGCTTCGGTGCCGACGATGTACTCGATGTCCTCGGGGAGGATCGTGCACCAGTACTCGATGACCTGGCGCAGCGCCCTCGCGTCGCGCAGCAGCGGGGTGATGTCGCGGAACAGGACTCCCTCTTCGGGCCAGTCCGGGTAGTCGGCGATGTGGCTGGAGGCGAGGGCGTCGACGGTCTCGCGGGTGGGGGGCTCGATGGGATGGGAGCGCATGGTCTCGGGGTCTTCTCTCGGGAGGGGGCGGGTCAGGGGGCGGCGGCGACGGCAGCGGGCGTGCCCGCCCCGCCGTCGTCGGATGCGTCGGTGCCGGAGCGGCGAGCGGCGAGCACCCGTTCGGCCTGGGCCTGCAGGGGCTTCTCCCGTCGGCGCAGGTCGACCACGAAACCGGGTGCGAGGAAGATCGAGGAGTAGGTGCCGGCGAGGATGCCGACGAACAGGGACAGCGAGATGTCCTTCAGGGTGCCGGCGCCCAGCACGTACGCGCCGATCAGGAGGATCGAGCCGACGGGCAGCAGCGCCACCACGGAGGTGTTGATGGAGCGCACGAGGGTCTGGTTGGCGGCGCGCTCCACCCCCTCGGCGTAGGTCCAGTCGGTGCGGGTCGCCATGTTCTCGGTGTTCTCGCGGACCTTGTCGAAGACGACCACGGTGTCGTAGATGGAGTAGCCGAGGATGGTGAGGAACCCGATCACGGTGGCCGGGGTGATCTCGAAGCCGACCGCGCCGTAGACCGCGGCGGTCAGCAGCATGTCGTGGACGAGGGCGAGCATCGCGGCCAGGGAGGTCTTCAGGTTCCGGAAGTAGATCGCCATCACGGTGGTGATGAGCGCGAGGAACACCACGACCGCCCGCAGGGCCTGGAAGGTGACGTCACCGCCCCAGGTGGGGCCGACGAAGGAACTGGACACCTCCCCGGTGGTGACGCCGTAGGCGGAGGCGAGGTCCTCGGCGAGGCGGGTGGTGGCGTCGGAGTCCAGCTGCTCGGTCTGGACCCGCACGGTGCTGCCGCCGAGGGTGGTCACGCGCGGCTCGTGACCGGGCACCTGTTCCCGCACGACGTCGCGGGCGAGCATCTCGTCGGTCTGCTCGACCCCGCTGATCTGGAACTCGGAGCCGCCGGTGAACTCGATGCCGAGGTTCGGTCCGCGCAGCACCGCGATGGTGGCGAGCGCGATCAGCAGCAGCGCGCTCACGGTGTACCAGATGCCGCGGCGGCGGACCAGCGGGAAGGACCGCCGTCCGGAGTGCAGGTCGTTGCCGAAGCGGGCGAAGGATGTGCTCATGACGGCTCCTTCCCAGGGCTCTGCTGTTCCGCTTCCCGTGCCTGGCGCGCTTTGCGCTGGGCGAGAGTCTCCACCGGGGTGTCACCCGTGCCGTCCCGGCGGCCGCGGGCGTCGCGGGCGCGGCGCTCGTCGCTGTCACGCAGCCGCCCCCGCCCGGCGTAGGCGGGCAGATTGCGGCCCAGCGCCGTGGGGTCGAGGCCGGACAGGGGGTGGCCCTTGCCGAAGAAGCGGGTGCGGACCAGGGTCTGCAGCATCGGGTGGGTGAACAGGAAGACGATCACCAGGTCCAGCAGGGTGGTGAGGCCGAGGGTGAAGGCGAAGCCGCGGACGTTGCCGGTGGACAGCAGATACAGCACGACGGCGGCGATCAGGTTCACCAGGTCGGAGATCACCACGGTGCGGCGGGCGCGCCGCCAGCCGTGGTCGACGGCGCTGACGATGCCGCGTCCGTCGCGGATCTCGTCGCGGACGCGTTCGAAGTAGACGATGAAGGAGTCCGCGGTGAAGCCGATCGCGACGATCAGGCCCGCAACGCCGGCCAGCGACAGGCGGTACCCGATCTCGGGGATGTGCGACAGGATCGTGATGATGCTGAACACCATCCCGCCCATGATCAGGAGGCTGGCGGTGGTGACGATCGACAGCACCCGGTACTGCAGGATGGTGTAGGCGACGACGAGCGCGAGCCCGATCAGCCCGGCGAGCATCCCGTTGCGGAGCTGGTCCGCGCCGAGGGTCGCGGAGATCTGCTGCTCGGACTGGACGGTGAACTCCAACGGCAGCGCGCCGAAGCGGACCTGGTCGGCGAGCTGCTGCGCCTCGTCCTGGGAGAAGTCGCCGGAGATGGTGGCGCGACCGTCAGCCGAGGCGCCCTCCACGTACGGCGCGGATATGGCCTGCCCGTCCAGCACGATCGCGAAGGTGCGGGTGGGGTTCTCGCCGGCGACGAGCGCCTGGGTCATGGCGGCGAAGTCCTGGGCGGACTCCTCCTGGAACGTCATGTTGACGACGTAGGCGCCGGTGGGCTGCCCGGTGGGGGTCTGGTCCTGGCCGACCGAGGCGTCGCGGATCCCGGCGCCGGAGGCGACCTCGGGACCCAGCAGGTACTTGGCGCTGCCGTCCGGGGCGCACACCACCATCGGGTCCGACGGCGGGGTGTCGTCGGCCTCCTCCCGCAGGGCGGTCGGGTCGGTGCAGTCGGCCTGGTCGAAGGCGGCGCGGGCCTCGGGCGTTGCCCATTCCTCGGACCAGGCGTCGGGTCCGTCGGCCGCTCCTGCCGTCGCGTCCTCGCTCCCCCCGGCGTCGGAGGGATCCACGGGCTCTGCGGCGTCCTCGTCATCGGCGGGTTCACCGGAGGTGCTGCCGTCGCCCTGGACACCGTCGGTGGCCCCTCCGGCGTCGGACTGACCCTCGGGTCCCGCGGCGTCCAGGACGGGCCGGAAGCTGAGGGCGGCGGTGCGCCGCAGGGCATCGGAGGTGGCCTGGTCCATCTCACCGGGGACGTCGACCACGATGTTGGTGCCGCCCTGGACGCTGATCTCGGTCTCGGCGACACCCATCGCGTTGATGCGCTGGGACATGATCTGCCGAGCCTGCTCCATCGCGTCGGCGTCGATCTCCGAACCGTCCCGGGTCTGGGCCTGCAGGATCACCTGGGTGCCGCCCTCGAGGTCGAGGGCGAGCTTGGGGCCGAGACCCCAACCGCCCGCCTGCACCCCGGCGGTGACGCCGCCTCCGAGGAGGAGCATCAGGACGGCGAGGGTCGCAAGGGCGATGCGGCGTGCGGGCATGGTGTCTCGGGGTCCGTGGCGGGGGCGGGCCCGGTCAGCGGCGGCCGGTCACGCCGGGGATGTCGCCGTCGTCGCGGCGGTCTCCGGCGAG
>JAUNUA010000004.1:0-11107 GCA_030538435.1 Brachybacterium sp. | reverse complement strand
TCCTCGACGCGCATGGCCAGCGCCTGGCGGGCCCACTTGGTCTGCGAGCCGTCCTCGGTCTCGAGGATGACGATGTCGCCGAACTCCTCGACGATCAGCCCGTAGAACCCGGAGTGGGTGCGCACCTCGTCGCCCACGGTCATCTCGGACACTCGTGCCTGCTGCTCACGCTGCATCCGGCGCTGGCGTCCCGACATCAGCAGCATCGGGATCATCAGGACGGAGAACAGCAGGAGGAGGAACAGTAATTCCACGAGGGTCCTTTCGCGGTGGGCGGCCGGCGTCCTTCCGTGCGATGGGAAGCCGGGCCGGTCTTGGCGCGGCCCACTCTACAGCCGACCCCCCGGGGTCGCCGGGGAGAGGAGGGTGACGTCACTCGCCGTCGGCGCGGGCCGATGGACGGTCCGCGGCATGCGCGCTGCCGTGACTGCGGTCGGTCAGAAGCGGCCGAGGGTCGGGGCGCCGTCATCCTGGTGGGGTTCGGCGAGTCCGAGGTGCGCCCACGCTCCGGGGGTGGCGAACCGGCCGCGGGGGGTGCGGCTCAGCAGGCCCTCCCGCACCAGGTACGGCTCGACGACGGTCTCCACGGTCTCGGTTTCCTCGCCGACCGCGACCGCAAGGGTCGACAGTCCCACCGGTCCCCCGCGGAACTGCTCGCACAGGGATCGCAGCACTGCCCGGTCCAGGCGGTCGAGTCCTCGGGCGTCGACCTCGTACACCGTGAGGGCGGCGCGCGCGGCGGCGAGGTCGACGTCGCCGGTGCCGCGCACCTGCGCCCAGTCCCGGACGCGGCGGAGCAGGCGGTTGGCGATGCGGGGAGTGCCGCGGGAGCGGGAGGCGATCTCCGCGGCGGCCTCGGGGGCGGCCTCCACCTCGAGGCGCCGGGCGGAACGTGTGATGACGGTGCGCAGTTCCTCCGGGCTGTAGAAGTCAAGGTGCCCGGTGAATCCGAAGCGGTCGCGCAGCGGGGCGGGGAGCAGACCGGCGCGGGTGGTCGCGCCCACCGCGGTGAAGGGCGGCAGTTCGAGGGGGATGGAGGTCGCGCCGACGCCCTTGCCGACCACGATGTCGACCCGGAAGTCCTCCATCGCCATGTAGAGCATCTCCTCGGCGGGCCGGGCGAGGCGGTGGATCTCGTCGATGAACAGCACCTCCCCCTCTTCGAGGGAGGAGAGGATCGCGGCGAGGTCCCCGGCGTGCTGCACGGCGGGACCGGAGGTGATGCGCAGGGGCGCTCCCATCTCCTGGGCGATGATCATCGCCAGCGTGGTCTTGCCGAGGCCGGGGGGCCCGGACAGCAGCACGTGCTCCGGGGGGCGGCCGCGGCCGCGGGCGGCGTCGAGCACGAGGGACAGCTGGTCGCGGACCACTCGCTGGCCGACGAAGTCGGCGAGTCGGCGGGGGCGCAGGGCGGCCTCGGCGGCCCGCTCGAGCGCGGTGGCGTCGCTGCGCACCATCGACTCCTCCGCCTCGTCGGCGCCACCGTCCGCTCCGGCGGCGCGTGCGTCCTCGGTGGGGAAGTGGGGGGTGCCGCGTTCGATGCTCATCGGCTGGCCCCGAGTGCCCGGAGGGCCCCGCGCAGGAGCGTCGCCGGGTCGCTCCGCCCCTCGTCGGCGACGTCGCGCACTGCCGCGCCGGCGGCTTTCTCCGGCCAGCCGAGGCCGACCAGGGCCGCGACCACGTCGGCGTGCTCCTGGTCCGGGGTCTCGGGCGTCGCATCGGGGGTGTCCGCGTCCTGGCCTAAGGCCGGGTCGATGCGGGAGGGCGCGCCGAGCTTGCCCTGGAGCTCGAGGATCATGCGGTTGGCGACCTTCGGCCCGATGCCGGGGGTGCGGGCGATAGCCTTCGCGTCCTCGGCGGCGACGGCGCGGCGCAGCTCTTCCGGGGTGAGCACGGCGAGCGCCGCCAGTGCGATGCGGGGTCCGATGCCGGAGACCGACTGGATGATCCGGAAGACCTCGGCCTCCTCGGCCGACGAGAACCCGAAGAGGGTCAGGGAGTCCTCACGGACCACCAGCTCGGTGTGCACCCGCAGCTCCTGCTCGTGCCGGATGGAGGAGAGCGCCTGCGGGGTCATGTGCACCAGGTAGCCGACACCGTGGACGTCCAGCACCAGGGTGTTCAGATCGAGGGCGGCCACCCGCCCGGTCAGAGTCGCAATCACGGCGATAGCCTAGAACACCTGTTCGATCAGGAGCGGGACGTGGAGGTGTCGCGGGCGCGTCGGGCGGAGCGCTCCGCCTCTGCCCAGACGGTCTGGGCGCTGGTGCGGGCAGCACCGCGCGCATCGAGACGAACCGGACCCGGACCACGCCAGATCTGGGTGAGGGCGATGGCAACGGCGTCGGCGGCATCCGCGGGACGCGGCGGGGCGCTGAGCCCGAGGATCCGCACCAGCACTGACTGGATCTGCTTCTTGTCGGCGCGGCCGTTGCCGGTGACGGCGGCCTTCACCTCGCTGGGGGTGTGCATGGCGATGCGGATGCCGCGCTCGGCGGCGTGCAGGATCGCGATGCCGGACACCTGAGCGGTGCCCATCACGGTCGGGGTGTTGTTCTGGCTGAACACGCGTTCGACGGCGACGACGTCCGGGGCGTGCTGTTCGATCAGCTCCTGCAGGCCGCGGGAGATCACGAGCAGCCGCTCATCGATGGCACCGTCGGAGCCGGTGGAGATGACGCCCACGTCGACCAGGCGCGCGGACCGTCCGGTCCCGGCGTCCAGGACACCGAATCCGCAGCGGGTCAGTCCGGGGTCGACGCCCAGCACACGGAGGGTCACGCCGCTCAGCTCTCGTCGGCCTCGAGCGCAGCGGCGACGTCGGCGGGGATCTGCAGGTTCGCGTAGACGTTCTGCACGTCGTCGCTGTCCTCGAGGGCGTCGATCAGACGCAGCACGCGTCGGGCTCCCTCCAGGTCCACCTCGGTGCGCATGGTCGGGACCATCTGCGCCTCGGCGCTGTCGTAGTCGATGCCGGCCTGCTGCAGGGCAGTGCGCACGGCGACGACATCGGTCGCCTCCGAGAGGATCTCGACGGTGTCCCCCTCGCGAGTGATCTCCTCGGCGCCGGCGTCCAGGACCACCTCGAGGAGGTCGTCCTCCGCGTTGCCCTCGGCGGGGAGGGTCACGACGCCGCGGCGCTGGAAGAGGTAGGACACGGATCCGGAGTCGGCCATGTTGCCGCCGTTGCGGCTGAAGGCGACGCGAACCTCGGAGACCGCGCGGTTCTTGTTGTCGGTCAGGCACTCCACCAGCAGGGCCACGCCGCCGGGGGCGTAGCCCTCGTACCACAGGGTCTCGTAGTCGACGCCGCCGCCGTCCAGTCCCCCGCCGCGCTTGACGGCGCGGTCGATGTTGTCGTTCGGGACGGAGTTCTTCTTCGCCTTCTGGATGGCGTCGAACAGGGTGGGATTGCCGGCCGGGTCAGGGCCTCCGACGCGGGCGGCGACCTCGATGTTCTTCACGAGCTTGGCGAACAGCTTGCCGCGCTTGGCGTCGATCACGGCTTTCTTGTGCTTGGTCGTCGCCCACTTGGAATGTCCCGACATGTGGCTCCTTCAGGGTTCATCGGCAGAGGGCGGGCAGCCGCGCTCCGCGCAGGGGCGGCGCCCGCAGGCGCTCCTAGTGTACGGGCGCACCTCGGGTGTCCCCGGCGGGCACCACCGGCCGGGAGAGGGCGCCGAGCATGCGGCGGTGAGCGGTGACCTCTTCGAGGAGCGCGCGCTCCTGGGCGCGCGTGCGCGCGGTGGGCCGGCCGTGCAGCACCCGCTGGCGCTCGAGGGCCAACTGCACCGAGGCACTGATGAACCCGCGCATGGCGGTGCGGGCGAGAGCGCCGTGGCGCCCTGCCCACTTCTCGGCGCGACGCCGGGTGCGCAGGGACAGCAGCATCGTGATCTCCGCCGGCGCGTACCAGCCGGCACGCCCGTAGTCGGCGAGGCGGCGACGGATGATGCGCCGCTCCCGCAGGCGCAGCCAGATCACGATGCCCGCGAGGACTAGGAAGATCGGGACCTGCACCACGGCGTAGTACTCGAGGAATCCCCGCAGCGGGTTCTCCGGGTCCTGCTCGATCAGGAAGGTAGCGCCGTTCCACAGGGCGTGCAGGCACATACCGGCGGCGAGCCCACCGATGCCGAGGCCCAGGTACAGCAGCAGGGAGCGCCTCTCGGCGGCGATGCCGAGGCCCAGCCCGGCCAGCGCCGTGAAGCTTGCGTGGGCGAAGGGGGACAGCAGTCCGCGCAGGAAGAAGGTCTGCCAGAACACGTCGGTCTCCCCCATCGCCTGGGCCATGTGGAAACTGTTCGCGAAGTACAGGATGTTCTCGGTGAAGGCGAAGCCGCCGGCGATCAGCACGGCGTACACCACGCCGTCCAGGGGCCCGGCGAGGAATCGTCGCCCGAAGACGAGCAGAAGCAGCAGCCCCAGGGACTTGGTGGCCTCCTCCACGATCGGGGCTTGGACGACGGCCCCGAGGAAGGACTCGGTCTGGGCGGTCATGCCCTCCTCACCGGCGAGCGAGAGGAACACCGGGCCCAGCAGCAGCGACAGCGCCACGGAGGCGGCCCCGCCCCAGGCGAAGGCGTAGACGAGGGTGATGCGGGGCTGCGGGGTGTAGCGGTCCAGCCACCACACGGCAAGCAGCACGATGGAGACGGGGACGAGCGCCGCGGTGAAGGCGACCAGCGAGGTGCCGACACCGGCGGGCCGGATCGCGATGATGTAGACCGCGATCCCTACGCCGATCAGTACGGCGATGACGAGCCCCCACACCAGGCGACGCAGCCAACGGGGAGCGGGGCGCCGCCGCACGATGCCGGACGGAGAGCTCGGCAGTCGGCGGGGCGCACGCGGGTCCTCCCGCGGCAGATCGTAGATGTACTCGCCGCCGGGCACGCTCATGGTGACCCCGCGGACTGTCCGGTCTCCGAGGATCCCCCGGGCCAGGCCTCGGCGTAGAGGCGTCGCGTGTCGGCCAGCAGGATGGGCAGGGCCTTGGTGCGTCCGACGATGGGCAGGAAGTTCGCGTCGCCCATCCAGCGTGGCACGAGGTGCTGGTGGAGGTGGGCGGCGATGCCGGCCCCGGCAACCTCTCCCTGGTTGATACCGATGTTGAAGCCGGCCGGACCGGACACCTCCCTCACGACCTGCATGGCCGTGCGGGTGAGCTCCCCGACCTCGAGGACCTCCGCGGTCGTCAGCTCCGTGTAATCGGCGACATGGCGGTAGGGGCAGACCAGCAGGTGCCCGCTGTTGTAGGGGAAGAGGTTCAGGATGACGTAGGCGTCCGTGCCGCGGTGGACGATCAGGGCGTCCTCGTCGCTGCGAGCGGGGGCGGCGCAGAAGGGGCACTGCTCGAGATCGTCGGCGTGTGCGGGCTTCCCCTCGCCCTGGATGTAGACCATGCGGTGCGGGGTCCACAGGCGCTCGGTCGCATCGGGGACCCCCGCGAAGCCGCGGGGGTCCTCGACCTCGGGGGCGGGGTGCTCGCGGGGATCCGACGGTGTCCCTGTCACACCTGAGCCTTGTCCTCGATGGCGCGCACGATCCTCTCCACGGCCTCATCGACGGGGATGCCGTTGTCCTGGGAGCCATCGCGCATGCGGAACGAGACCGCGTTCGCGGCCTGGTCCTCGCCACCGGCGATCAGCAGGTACGGCACCTTCTCCTTGGTGTGGGTGCGGATCTTCTTCTGCATGCGGTCGTCGGACCCGTCGATCTCGACGCGGACGCCGCGGGCGCGCAGCTTCATCGCGACCTCCTCGAGATAGGGGGTGAACTCCCCGGCAACGGGGATCCCGACGACCTGCACCGGCGCGAGCCACACCGGGAACGCCCCGGCGTAGTGCTCGAGCATCACCCCGAAGAACCGTTCGATGGAGCCGAACAGGGCGCGGTGGATCATCACCGGGCGCTGCCGCGAGCCGTCGGAGGCGGTGTACTCCAGGTCGAACAGCTCGGGGAGGTTGAAGTCCAGCTGGATGGTGGACATCTGCCAGGTGCGGCCGATCGCGTCGCGGGCCTGGACGGAGATCTTCGGGCCGTAGAAGGCGGCTCCGCCGGGATCCGGCACCAGCTCCAGTCCGGAGGCGGTGGCGACCTCCTCGAGCGTGCGGGTCGCCTCCTCCCATGCGGCGTCCTCCCCAACGGACTTCTCCGGGTTGCGGGTCGAGAGCTCCAGGTAGAAGTCGGTGAGGCCGTAGTCGCGCAGCAGGTCCAGCACGAAGGTCAGCAGGGAGGCGAGCTCCCCCTTCATCTGCTCGCGGGTGCAGTAGATGTGGGCGTCGTCCTGGGTGAAGCCACGTGCCCGGGTCAGGCCGTGCACCACCCCGGACTTCTCGTTGCGGTACACGGTCCCGAACTCGAACAGTCGCAGCGGCAGCTCCCGGTAGGAGCGCCCGCGGGAGCGGAAGACGAGGTTGTGCATGGGGCAGTTCATGGGCTTCAGGTAGTAGTCCTGGCCCTGTTTGGTGACGGTGCCCTCGGCGTCGCGCTCCTCATCGAGGTGCATCGGCGGGTACATGCCGTCGCTGTACCAGTCGAGGTGCCCCGAGGTGCGGAACAGCTGCGCCTTGGTGATGTGCGGGGTGGCGACGAAGTCGTATCCCCCGGTGACGTGGCGCTTGCGGGAGTAGTCCTCCATCTCCATGCGGATCATGGCGCCCTTGGGGTGGAAGACCGCGAGGCCCGAGCCGATCTCGTCGGGGAAGGAGAACAGGTCCAGTTCCGAGCCCAGCCGCCGGTGGTCGCGCCGCTCGGCCTCGGCGATGCGCTCGGTGTAGGCGCGCAGCTCGTCCTTGCTCGGCCAGGCGGTGCCGTAAATGCGCTGCAGCATTGGGTTCTTCTCGCTGCCGCGCCAGTAGGCGGCGGCGGAGCGGGTGAGCGCCACGCCGTTCCCGATCAGCTTGGTGGAGGGAAGGTGGGGGCCGCGGCAGAGGTCGGTCCACACCGTCTCACCGCGCCGGTTGACGTTGTCGTACATGGTCAGTCCGCCCTCGCCGACCTCCACGCTCGCACCCTCGGCGGCGTTCGCGGCGGAGGACTTCAGCCCGATCAGCTCCAGCTTGTACGGCTCGTCGGCCTCCTCCGCGCGGGCGTCCTCGTCGCTGATCTCGCGGCGCACGAAGCGCTGACCCTCCTTGATGATCCGCCCCATGGTCTTCTCCAGGGCCTTCAGGTCCTCGGGGGTGAAGGGGGTCTCGACGTCGAAGTCGTAGTAGAAGCCGTCGGTGATGGGCGGGCCGATGCCGAGCTTCGCCTCCGGGTAGGTCTTCTGGACGGCCTGGGCGAGGACGTGCGCGGCGCTGTGGCGCAGGATCGCCAGTCCGTCCTCGCTGCTGATCGCGACACCCTCCACGACCTGGCCGTCGACCAGCTCGGTGTCGAGGTCCCGCAGCTCGCCGTCGATCCGCAGCGCGACGATCTCCGGGCGACCGGTGAACAGCGTGGTCCCCCGGGCGCCGTCCTCGAGGGGGGTGCGGATTCCGTCGAGGGTGATGGCGGGCTGGGCCACGGTGATGCTCCTAGCTGTCGAGGTCGCGATCCGGCCTACGGTGCCGGCTCCACCGGCCATCGTAGACGCGGAACTCCTCCCGAACACCCGCGCCCTTCCCGACCGCGCCCGCACGGTCTGCAGGAACGACGAGCGCACAGCGATCGGGGTGAGCACGATGCCGGGTCGGACTCACCGTCTCGATGCTCAGGACGAGCTTGTTGAGATTCCCCGCGTGGGGCCGGCGAGGGGAAGGCTCAGGGTCACGGTGGATCCTTCCCCGTACCAGGAGTTCAGCTCTGCAGTTCCTCCGTGTCGCTCAACGATGGAGCGGACCATGGGCAGTCCGAGCCCAGAGCCCTCGGTGCCGCGGGCCTCCCGGGAGCGCCCGAGCTCCTCCCACACCATGTCGATCTCCTCGGGGCGGATTCCGTGTCCGGTGTCTGCGACCTCCAGAATCACGTGGTCACCTTCCTCACGACCCCGCACCTCGATCCGATCCCCGGCATCGGAGTACTTGACCGCGTTGACCACGACGTTGCCGAAAGCCAGGAACAGCAAGTCCTCATCACCACGAACGGACGACAGCGGTCGCGGGGCGCGAGGAAGGGCGAGCGTGATGTGCCGTTCCAGCGCGCCGGGAGTGTCACGCACGGACCCGACGACCTCCTCGATCAACTCTGTGAGGTCGATCGGGGTGACCTCCAGGTCGGTGTGCTCGAGCTCGGAGATCTTGCGGAGGTCGCCGAGCAGCCCGGTGAGCCGTCGCGCCTGGGCGTCGATGCTCCGGCGTTGGCGGTCGCCGGGCTGGTCGGCAAGCGCGGCACGGATCCCCTGGATCGGGTTCTTCAGCTCATGGTCCAGCCGGGACAGCAAGCGGCCGCGCCGTTGCGCCTGGTCCTGCCGGGTGTGTGCGAGGGCGATCTCGTGGCGGCGTCGGTGGATGCCCGCCGTCACCGCCCAGGTCGCGAGGAGAACAGCCGCCGCACCTCCGAGCAGGGCGGGGATCCAGGTCAGGGTGCTGCGCACGTAGAACGCCGCGCCTCCCCCGAGAATCCACCACACGATGCTCGCGGAGAGACCGAGCACGGCCGGTGCGAGGACGAGCAGCGCGCTGCGGGGCATCGTGCTCCACCTCGGGGCGCTCATCCGCGCTCCACCGGGTGGACGAAGCGGTAACCGGTTCCGGAAATGGTCTCCAGGTACGTGGGATCCGCTGCCTCGTCGAGCAGCGCGCGGCGGACCTCCGCGACGCGATGGTCGACTGCGCGGGTCGTGACGAGGGCCTCGTACCCCCAGACTGTCTGCAGGAGCCGTTCGCGGGTGAAGATCTCGTCCGGGTGGGAGGCCAGGAACTCCAGCAGAGCGAAGGCCCGCGGCGTGAGCTGCTTCTCGACGTCTGCGAGGAAGACGCGGCGCGCTGTCCGCTCCAGGCGGAGATCGCCGGCACGGAGGGTCTGGGCCGAGCTGAGCGGCGCGATACCGGACCGGCTGCGGCGCAGCACGGCGCGGATCCGGGCCAGAAGCTCCACCGGATCGAAGGGTTTGGTCAGGTAGTCGTCTGCGCCGTCGTCCAGGGCGGCGGCCCGTTCGAAGCTCTCCCCCACCTCGGTCAGCAACAAGACCGGCAGCCAGTCCCCCTCGGCCCGGATCCGCCGCAGGGTTTCCCTGCCATCGAGCCTCGGCATCAGCACGTCGAGCACGACCAGGTCCGGCTGGCGGCGCGTGATCCGCTCCAGGGCCTCCACCCCGTCCGTGGCGACCTCCACGGCCAGCCCGCTGCGCTCCATTACCGGCTGCAGGTGCTCGCGAATGGTGGCGTCGTCGTCGACCAGCAGGATCCGCGGTCTCTCGGCCATGGTCGCCCTCTCAGCCGTCGTAGCGGATCTCGACGCGGCGGTTCTGGGCACGGCCCTCGGGGTCGTCCTGCCCAGCGCTGCTGTTGGAGGCCACGGGCTGCGTATCACCGTGCCCGGTGACGATCAGGTCGAGATCGGGCCGGGATTCGGCAATGGCGTCGGCGACCGCCTGGGCCCGCTCCGTCGACAGCACGTCGTTGCCTCGATGGTAGGGCACGTCGTCGGTGTGGCCGTCGACCGCGACCTCGGCACCCGCGGGCAGCTTCTCGACCGTGTTCCCGATGACTGTCGTTGCCGAAGCCGACAGCTCGGAAGATCCGAAGTCGAACAGAATGTCGGACTGCAGGGCAATGGTGGTGGTGCCGTGGTCGCTGACGGACGACTCCAAGGGCGTGATGTTCCGCTCCCAGGCGGTGATGTTAGTCGACAGCGGGGTGATGTTCCGCTCCAACTGTTCCGGGTCATCCGCATGAGCGGACCCGGCCCCAAGCAGCAGAATCACCACCGCCGTGATCGCGGCTGCAGCGCGGCTCATGTCAGCTCCACGTCCTTCACCAGCGGGGCTCCCTCCACCACCATGACGTCCATGGTCTCGACGTCGGCGGGCGGAGCAGCGAACACCGCGTAGGCGTAGAACGTCTCCCCGGGCCGGAACTTCGCACCCTGGGAGTCCGTCTGCGCCAGCTGGGCCCCGCCCCGCCCGCCCATCACCTCGTGCTTGCGGAGATTGACCGTGTCGATGGCATGGGGCGTCCACCGACGGTCCCCCAGGTAGTGGTAGAGCCACCTGTCGTCGGAGGACATCTCGCTGGTGACGCTGAAGGCGACGGTGGCCAGAACCGTGTCACCGCGCCGCTCCAACGGGTAGAGCTCCGCGGTCAACGTAGCCTCCGGATCCCCCTCGACCGCCGCGGGGATCTCGACGGTCGCAACCGGGTCGCCGAGGGCCTGCACATCGATGCCCGCCTCCTCGGCGCCGTCGTCGGCGACTATCTGCTCGGCGTCCGCGGCGTCCCCGTCGTTCTCTCCGTTCTCGTCCTCCGTGCCGTCCTCGGCGATCGATGGGGGATCGGATGATTCGGGGGTGTCCCCCAACCCCATGCTGCAGCCGGGAAGTGCGAGAGCGAGGACCAGGACTGCGCCGGCGAGGCGACGAGTGGGGCGAGTGGGGGCGAGGGTCGTGCGGGTCATGGCGATCCTTCCGGACGGGGACGAGCCCCGTCGGCACGTCCTGCGTCCGACCGTATGAGGGGCCTGCTTGTCGATGATCGCACCGATGTCGCGGTTCGTCCCCTTCCTGTACCGATGTCGCGACATGGCCGCTGGATGGCGGTCACGGTCAGCAGTCCCGCGCGCATGGGAAATGCCCCGGATCCGCACGGGATCCGGGGCATCGGGGTGGGCGATACTGGGTTCGAACCAGTGACCTCTTCCGTGTCAGGGAAGCGCGCTACCGCTGCGCCAATCGCCCGAGGTGGGTACGGGATTCGAACCCGTGTACACGGCTTTGCAGGCCGTTGCCTCGCCTCTCGGCCAACCCACCATGCGCATCGGCGCCCCGACCCGGACCATGGACCCGGACCGGAGCGCCGATACTTCCGAGCGGACGACCGGGCTCGAACCGGCGACCCTCACCTTGGCAAGGTGATGCTCTACCAACTGAGCTACGTCCGCGGGGGATTCCGACCGGAGCCGGAACGCCGTGGGCGATACTGGGATCGAACCAGTGACCTCTTCCGTGTGAAGGAAGCGCGCT
>JAUNUA010000197.1 GCA_030538435.1 Brachybacterium sp. | reverse complement strand
GTTCGTGCTCAAGCACCTGCTGGGCTACGAGAACGTGCGCAACTACGACGGCTCCTGGACCGAGTGGGGCAACGTGGTCGGCGTGCCGATCGTCCAGGGCGATCAGCCCGGAGAGAACCCGGCCCCCTGATCTGCTCTGCGGCGGTAGGCTGAGAGGGATATGACCACCTCACATGATCCCGCGCCCCGGAACGCCGCGGCGGACCAGACCGTCACCCGGATGCCTCCCGCCCTCGAGGAGATCGTCGAGGAGTTCCGCGCCGTCGGCGATCGCGACAAGCTCGAGCTGCTGCTGGAGCTCTCGCGGGAGCTGCCGGAGCCCCCGGCGGGCTATGCGGACCGCCTCGACGAGATGGAGCAGGTCGTCGAATGCCAGACGCCGCTGTTCCTGGCGGTCGAGTTCGACGACGCCGCCGGCACCGCTGAGCTGATCTTCGCCGCACCCCCCGAGGCACCGACCACGAGGGGCTTCGCCTCCATCCTCCACCAGGGCCTGAGCGGTCTGCGGTGTGAGGAGATCCTGGCGACCCCCGACGACGTCGCCGACCGACTCGGCCTGAAGAAGGCGATCACCCCGCTGCGGATGCGGGGCATGTCGGCGATGCTGGGCCGCGTGAAGGCCAACGTCCGCCGTCACACCACCACGGTCAGCGGCTGAGGCCCGCACCTCGGTGCCGCCGACTCTCGGGCATGTGGGCCGGGGCCTCGCGGAACAGGTCCTCGACCCATGAGCGGACCTTACGGTTCCATCGCTCAGGCGCGAAGTTGTACTCCTTGATGTGCCGGGCGTCGGTGAACGGCACATAGGTGACCAGCTCGTTGCGCTGGGCGAGGTCTCGGGAGGGGCCGTAAGGCACGACATGGTCGTCGACACTGTGCAGGATGAGCGTACGCACGTGCAGCTGGTCCGATCGGGCGATCCAGTTCATGGCCTTCAGGTCGACCGGGGCCCCGAGTCCGGTCACCAGCCGACCCGCCCGGTTGCTGATGTACCACCGACCCAGCCGGCCCACCAACGTGGGGATCCGGTTTGCGCGGGCCTGATAGGACAGCACGTCGATCCAGTCGATCACCGGTCCGGTGAGCACCAGCCCCCGCACCGCCGGCGACAGCCTCGACCGATCAGCCGTCTGCAGGGCGATCGCCCCTCCCATGGACCAGCCGAAGAGCAGCACGTCCTCCGCACCGCGGTCCAGGGCGTATCGGACGGCGACCTCCACGTCCTCCCACTCGGTGACCCCGAGCCCGTAGCGGCCGTCCGGCGCGTCGGGCGCCTCGCCGTCGTTGCGGTAGGAGATCAGCAGCGCATCGATGCCCAGCTCATCGGCCACCTCCAGAGCGCGGATGCCCTCCGAGCGCCGACCGCCGCGCCCGTGGACCATGATCGCCCAGACCTTCGCCTCGGAGAGCGGACCGTCGGTCGAGCGCGGCCGCACATGCCAGGCCGGCGCAGCGCCCCCGGGCAGCTCAAGGACCACGTCCTCAGCGTCGAAACCGGCCTCCTGCGGCGTGCGGTGCGCCACCGACGTCCACTGCCCACGGACCGCCCGGCGCAGATCGCCGTCGTAGATCCGCTCGACACGGCGGGAGATCGTGCCGTCGCGGGGTTCGAAGCTGGTGACGGCGCCGATCCGGGCGAAGCCCCGTCCGCCGTCGAAGTACAGGCCGTAGGTGCCCTCCACCATGGTCTCCTCGGTGGCCGGAAGGATGACCTCGTCCCCCTGAGAACCCCGCACCACGGCGAGGATCGGCATATCCTCCGGGTGGATCCGCACCGGGGTGACGACCTGCCGGGCGAAGTATCCGGCGGCGGCCGACAGCATGGTGCCTCCCAGGAGTCCGGCACCGACGCCGAGGGTGGAGGAGCGGAACCACGGGGTCCTCGGCTCAGGCTCCGGTCCGAAGCGGCTGCGGAGGGTCTCGGCGGTACGGGTCAGACCCTGGGCGGCCGTCCGGGCCCCGACGCCGAGGGTCTGCCAGGAACGACGGCGCAGCCCCGCGTACCAGGGCTCCGCTGCAGGACGCAGTCCCATATCCGGTGTCCTCCGTGGTCGGGATCGGATGTGCATGCGGGTTTCGCGGGTCTGGTCCCGCGCACCCGCAGTCCAGCCTACGTGCCCGAGCGGGCGCGCGGCGGATCAGGTGCTGCGCCTGACCTGGTCAGGCGCCTGCCGCGGTGGGAGAGTGGGAGGCCGAAGGATCGGCGGGGCGGCGCACGATCGAGACGACCACCGGGAAGGAGATCGACCTCATGGGCGAGCAGGAGATCACGGAGGAGCAGTGGCGTCAGCGGCTGACTCCCGACGAGTTCCACGTCCTCAGGCGCGGAGGCACCGAACGGGCCTATACGGGCGAGTACTGGGACAACCATGCGAGCGGGGTCTACAGCTGCCGCGCCTGCGGAGCCGAGCTGTTCACCTCACGGGAGAAGTTCGACTCCCGCTGCGGCTGGCCCAGCTTCTATCAGCCGGCCGCGGGCGAGAGCGTCCGCTACCTCCGCGACACCTCGGCCGGCATGGAGCGCGTCGAGGTCCGCTGCGCCGGCTGCGACTCCCATCTGGGACACGTCTTCACCGGCGAGGGCTTCGACACCCCCACCGATCGGCGCTACTGCATCAACTCCCTGTCCATGCGCTTCGCCGAAGAGAGCGCCGATGACTGACCACGACCCGCCCGCGCCGCTGGACCCTTCGTTCGCCTCCGACAACGTCGCCGGAGCGTCACCCGAGATCCTCGAGGCTCTGTCCGAGATCTCCCGGGGTGCGGCGGCACCCTACGGCGACGATCCGGAGTCCCGGCGACTCACCGAGGTGATGCGTGAGCACTTCGGCCCCCGCGCCGAGGTGCTGCCGGTCTTCAACGGCACCGGCGCCAACGTGGTCTCCCTGCAGGCCGCCTCGCCCCGCTGGGGTGCGGCGATCTGCAGCGCGGCGGCCCACATCCACCACGACGAGGGCGGGGCGCCCGAGAAGATCGGAGGCGTCAAGCTCCTCCCACGACCCACGACGCTGCTCTCACCGGAGGACGTCCGCGATGAGCTGCGGATCCAGGGCTTCGTCCACGCCGCACAGCCCACCGTGGTGAGCATCACCCAGGCCACCGAGCAGGGCACCGTCTACCCCATCGATCAGATCGCCGCAGTGGCGGAGACGGCCCATGCCCACGGACTCACCGTGCATATGGACGGGGCACGCCTGGCCAATGCGGCGGTCGCCCAAGGCCTCGACCTGGGTGGGGCGGTCGCCGACGTCGGGGTCGATGTGCTGAGCCTCGGAGCCACCAAGAACGGAGCCCTGGGGGCCGAGGCCGTAGTGGTCCTGGACCCGGACCGGGTGCCGGGCATCGGCTACATCCGGAAAGGCTCGATGCAGCTGGCCTCCAAGCAGCGGTTCCTCTCGGCCCAGCTGGTCCGCATGTTCGGCACCGACCTCTGGCGGGTCAGCGCGGCGCATGCCAATCGCGGGGCCGCACGGCTGGGCGCGGCGCTGGACGAGTGTCCCGGTGCGCGTCTGGTGCGTCCCCCGGAGGTCAATGCGGTGTTCGTGGAGGTCTTCGACGAGGTCGCGGCCGCCGTGCGCACCCGCTATGTCTGCCACACGTGGGAACACTCCCAGGAGGGGCACCAGGTGCTGCGCCTGATGTGCTCCTTCGAGACCACGGACCAGCAGATCGACGACCTCGTCTCCCTGGTCCGCGGAGCGGCCCAGGCACCCTGACCTCGACCGCAGAGGCACCGGCCCGCCGCAGGGGAACCGCCCCGGCGGCGCCGGGATCGGACACGGGCCGAGCTGCGTCGGCGCGCCTGCAGGGGCGCCGGTGCACGCCTCCATACCCTGGTCAGGTGACCTTCTTCGGCCCACTCGGCTCAGGCGCCCTGCGTCCGCCCGCGCCGCGCCGCGACGACACCCCCGGTATGGACGAGCTGCCGGAGGGATTCCGCACCGCCCTGGGCGAGATGCGTCGCGCCTCTCCGCGGGCCGAGGCGCGGATCGGAGAGATCCCCGCGCCACGGAGGCTCGCGCCCTATGCCGTCGCGCTGCGCGCCGAAGTCGCGGCCCCGGGCCCGCATGAGGTCCGGATGGGCTCACCCTCCGGAACGGTCGTCGGCCTCAGTGGTGCAGCTCCTCGCCAGGACGACGAGGACGTCGAACAGCTCGCGGCGGGACGTTTCATCCTGCTCCACGATCCCGCCGGTCAGGACGCATGGGACGGGACCTCCCGCGTGGTCATCTACATCCGGGCCGAATTGGACGCGGAGATGAGCAACGACCCGCTGCTCGCCTCGGTCGCATGGACCTGG
This sequence comes from Brachybacterium sp., assembly GCA_030538435.1. Taxonomy (GTDB): domain Bacteria; phylum Actinomycetota; class Actinomycetes; order Actinomycetales; family Dermabacteraceae; genus Brachybacterium. The sequence goes on along the minus strand of JAUNUA010000197.1, from coordinate 272 downwards.
CTCGCCGACTCCCTCTCTCAGTACGGGGCGGTCCATCGGCGCGCCGGAGGCACCGCCACCCGCATCCTCTCGGAGAGCTTCGGCGAACTCGCCGACCGCGACGCCTCCAATACTGTAGAGCTGCGGGCCTCCTGGACCCCCGGGCCCGGCGGACTGGACACCCACGTCGAGGCGTGGTCGGATATGGTCTGCTCATTCGCAGGACTCCCGGCGCTCCCCGACGGCGTCGTGGCCATGCCGACCCTCCGCAGGAGCTGAACTCCCCCGCATGA
>JAUNUA010000196.1:481-4586 GCA_030538435.1 Brachybacterium sp. | reverse complement strand
CGAACCTGTCAGAATGACGCCCATGTCCCAGCCCGCGCCGCGCCGCATCCCCATCGCCCCCTCCCGGCGTTCCACCCTCGGGGTGGAGTGGGAGATGCTCCTGGTGGACAAGGACTCCGGGGAGACACGGCAGTGCGCTCGCGCGGTGCTGGACGCGGTGAAGGACGAGCACACCGGGTCCTCCGGCGTGGTCGGCGAGCTGCTGCAGAACACGGTGGAGCTGGTCACGGGGGTATGCGGAACAGTCACCGAAGCCGGGCGTGACCTGTCGGCCTCTCTGCAGCGGGTGCGGGAGGTCACCGAACCGCTGCGGGTGGACCTGACCAGTGCCGGCACCCATCCGTTCTCCCGCTGGGCTGAGCAGATGGTCACCGACGCCGGGCGGTACAACACCCTCATCGACCGCACCCAGTGGTGGGGCCGCCAGATGACGATCTACGGGCTGCACGTGCACGTCGGCGTGGAGGACCCTGCGAAGCTGATCCCGATCACCAACGCGATGCTCGCTTACGCGGGACACCTGCTGTGCCTGTCCGCGTCGAGTCCGTACTGGCAGGGTGAGGCGACGCGCTATGCGTCCAACCGTTCCCTGCTGTTCCAGCAGCTGCCGACGGCCGGTCTGCCCTTCAGGTTCGAGGACTGGTCGGGGTACGAGAGGTATGTCGAGGACATGCTGACGATGGGCGTCATCGACCACATCAACGAGATCCGGTGGGACCTGCGGCCCGTGCCGCACTTCGGCACCGTCGAGGTGCGCGTCGCCGATGCCGTGCCCACCCTGACGGAGGTTCTCGCCTTCGCCGCCCTCACGCAGTGCCTGGTGGAGGACATCTCCACCCGTATGGACCGCGGCGAGGAGATCGAGAATCTCTCCCCGTGGCAGGTGGCGGAGAACAAGTGGCGGGCGGCCCGCTACGGGATGGACGCGATCCTGGTGCTGGATCGGCAGAACCGCGAAGAGCTCGTCACCGACGACCTGGAGGCGCTGCTGGAGCGGCTCGCTCCGGTCGCCGATCGGCTGGGCTGCGCCGAACAGCTCGAGGGCATCCGGCTGATCATGGATCGCGGCGCCTCCTACCAGCGTCAGCTCGCCGTCGCAGAGCAGGACGGCACCACATTCCGCGACGTCGTCTCCCACCTGGTCCGCGAGACACGCGAGGACGCCTTGCTGCTGCCCGGCAGGTGATCCGACAAGGGCCGCTTTCCGCGCTGGGCACCGTCGGCCGATCGGGCTTTCTCGACGAAGGTCGGGGGTGGGGGAACCGCTCGTCGGACAAGCCGCGGACGTGACGCCGCTTACGCTGGAGAGCATGAACGCCGAGACCTCCGCACTCGATGGGGACGCCGCCAGCACTGCCCCGTCTCCGCCCCCGGCGACCTCCTCCCCTGATCCCGCGGCGGCGCTGTCCCTGCGCGGCCTCAGCAAGTCCTTCGACGGCACCGAGGTGGTCCACGGCGTCGACCTCGACGTGCCGCGCGGCTCCTTCTACGGTCTCGTCGGCCCGAACGGCGCCGGGAAGACCACGACCCTGTCAATGGCCACCGGGCTTCTGCGCCCCAGCGCCGGCAGCGCCCACGTGCTCGGAATCGACATGTGGGCAGAGCCCGCGAGGGCCAAAGCCGAGATCGGGGTCCTCGCCGACGGCCTGCGCACCTTCGACCGCCTCACCGGAGAGGAGCTGCTCACCTACATCGGTCTGCTGCGGGGCATGGACCCCGACGTCCTCGCGGAACGCATCGCCTCGCTGCTGCGCGCCCTGGACCTGGCGGACGAGACCGGGAAGCTGGTCGTCGACTACTCCGCGGGCATGACCAAGAAGATCCTGCTGGCCTGCGCCCTCATCCACTCCCCCCGGCTGCTGGTGCTCGATGAACCGCTGGAGGCGGTCGACCCGGTCTCCGCCCAGGTCATCCGCTCGATCCTGCGCCACTACGTGGCAGCCGGCGGCACCGTGATCCTCTCCAGCCACGTGATGGAACTGGTGGAGAACCTCTGCGATCACGTCGCGATCATCGCCCACGGCGAGCTGCTCGTCCACGGCACCCTGGACGAGGTTCGGCGAGGTGGCTCACTCGTGGACCGCTTCATCGAGCTGGTCGGCGGCGGCCAGGTGGACGACGAGGAGCTGTCGTGGCTCGCCGGGTGAACGCGACCACCACCCCGGGCTCCACATCGGCCACATCCGCGGCATCGCCGACATCTGCGGACGCGCCGGCGGAGATGCCCACACGCGCGGAGCTGCGCGACGCAGCGGGCGCCCCGACCCTCGACTCGCGGTCCACCGCTTCGTCGGACCGCCGCACCCTCGTGCGGACCCTTGTGCGTCTGCGCTGGGTGCTGTGGCGTCGCTCCTTCCGCAAGAACGTCGGGAAGACCATCGGCACCGTCATCGCCGTGCTGTACGGCGCGGGGATGATGGCCGCGCTGCTATCGATGGTGTTCACCATGGCGGCTCTCGGCGGCGGCTGGGGCGAGGAGGTGTTCCCCCAGGTCGTGCGTGGCCTCGGCGCTGTGGCCGTGCTCGCCTGGCTGCTCATCCCGATCTTCGCGTTCGGCATCGACGACACCCTGGATCCTCGGCGCCTCGCTCTGCTGCCTCGCCGCCCCTCGGAGTTGCAACCGGGGATGTTCGCGGCATCCTTCGTGAGCCTGCCGGCGCTGTTCACGGTGCTCGGGGTGCTCGCCGTCTCCGCCGCGCAGGTGCTGTGGCTGCTGACCTCCGGCGTCCCCTCGGCGGTGCTCGCGATCCTCGCGGTCGCGGCGATGGTCCCGGCGAACCTGGCCGGGGTGGCGCTCTGCCTGCTGCTGCCGCGCGCTGTACTCGCGCACGCCGCCACCCGTTCCTCCTCGCGCAGCTCCCGGGAGCTCACCGGCGTGCTGGTGCTGGTCGGCGCCATCGCGGTCGCGTACGGCGGCTCGGTCCTGATCCAGCGCATCCCGGATCTCATGAGCTACGACATGCTCACCCGCGTTCTCGGCGGCGCCGTCGAGGTGCTCGCCTGGACGCCGTTCGGCGCCCTGTTCGCGGTGCCGATGGATCTTGCCGAGGGCCACCTGCTGACCGCGCTCGCGCGCGCCCTGATCGGTGCGGCGACGCTGGTGCTGGTGTGGCGCTGGTGGGGCCGATCGCTGCGCATCGCCCTCACGGACGCTCTCGTCGGTGACGCCTCGTCCGGTGCGGTCGGCACCACCCGGCTGGTTCCGCGCGGCATGCCCGCGAACGCGTTCGGCGCCTCCGTGGGTCGGTCCCTGCGGTACTGGCGGCGCGACTCGCGGTACCTCGCTGCCGCGTTGATCCTGCCGGTGATGATGCTGTTCTTCCTGGCGATGGGCATGGTGAGTGGCGGCCAGAGCGTGATGAGTCTCGGCGCGGTGGTCTTCATCGCCGGGTTCGCCAGCATCTCGCTGATGAACGACTTCGGGTACGACGGCCCTGCCGGGTGGACGCTCATCACCTCCGGGGTGAGCCCGCGCACGAACATCGCCGGTCGGATCGCCGCGATGGCTGTGATCGCCGTGCCCTTCGTCGTCCTGAGCGCCATCGCCGTGCCCCTGGTGCTGGGCCGCGGTGATCTCGCGCCCCTGCTGCTGGCGCTCTCCCTGGGGTCGATGCTCTCCGGCTGGGGGGTGTGCGCTCTGATCTCGGTGCTGATGCCGTACGCGAGCGCGGCGCCGGGCACCAACCCGATGCGGGACAAATCCGCGAGCTCCGCAAACGCGATGCTCGCGATGGGTGTCGGTAGCATCGGCCTGTGGATCCCGCAGATCCCCGCCCTTGTTCTCGCTATCTGGGGACTTGTGACCGGATCCGCGGCACTGCAGATCAGCGGGGCGATCGTCTCCCTCGTCACCGGAGCAGTGGTGTGCATCCTCGGCGTCCTGTTCGCCGCACGGATCCTGCGGGCCCGCTACCCGGAGATCTTCCAGAAGGTGAAGGCGTTCATCTGAAACGCCGGCGCAGGCCGCGCCTCCATCATTCCCGCCGCTGAGCCGACCAGACCACACACGACCGGCTGCATATCCCCCACCTGCACGACCGCCCGCACCCCCGTCTGACACGGGAATGCGCTTTTCCGACACCGATCGGTGTCGGAAAAGCGCATT
>JAUNUA010000196.1:0-471 GCA_030538435.1 Brachybacterium sp. | reverse complement strand
CCGTGCAGTGGCGGGGTGAGGCGGCTGCGGTGGGTGGTGCGGCGGCGGGTTCAGGGGAGGTCGCGGCGCATGACGATCGCGTCGACCCGCCGGCCCGCGATCCGGTAATAGCCCCGGCGGCGCCCCACCTCGGCGTAGCCGGCGCGCTCGTAGAACGCGCGAGCCCGGGTGTTGTCCTCCCTCACCTCCAGCAGCATCGCGCCCGCGCCGCCCGTGACCGCTGCGGCCTCGCACCAGGTGAGCAGAGCCCGCCCGATGCCCACACCCTCGACCATTGCGCCGATGGTGTGCAGGTCCGCCGTGTCCCCGGCAAGCATGATCCCCGCGTACCCGAGGAGGCCGCCGCGACGGCCATCAGGGAGCTTCTCCGCGGCGACCACATAGCGGCGCGCCGGGTGGGTGATCTCCTCCGCCAGCTGAGCGGCCGACCACGCCTCATCCGGGAACAGCTCACCCTCGCGACGGACCAGC
>JAUNUA010000195.1 GCA_030538435.1 Brachybacterium sp. | reverse complement strand
CGTGCTCCGCGAGCAGGCTCGCGACCCCCGGCGCCGCCGCCGGATCGGCAGCAGTGCTCGGACGGTGGGCGCGCAGGACGAACCCGGCCAGGTCCCGTGGACCGTAGCCGAGCTCCCGCCACGTATCGGCGACGCGCTCCAGGGTGCTCTCGATGCGCCCGGGGCTCAGTAGCAGGTCGATACCCAGTCCTGCGTCGCGCAGTCCTGCGAGCATTTCCCAGGCCCGCCTGCCGGCCCCGGTGAGAGACCCTACCTGCTCGGGTGCGAGCGCCAGCGCGCCGAACCCGGCGGTGCGGGCGGCCTCCAGCAGTCCGGCGGCGTCAGGAACATCCGCGAGTGACAGCCCCAGGGTGACCTCTTCCGCACGGAGGGATGCGGCGGGCAGCAGGTGCTCGAGCAGGTCCTGCCAGAGCCGGCCGAGGTCCCCGGGGGCGAGCGCCGGGTGGCGCTGGTAGCCCGAGGCCGTGGGGAGCATCCCGCGCACGAGAGCTGCGGCGGCGGACTCGCGGATGAGAACCCGCACGGCAGCACCGGGAACATGCTCTCGAACTGCCGCGAGGTGCTCGGCAAGTCCCCCGGCGAGCAGCTGCGGCAGCTCCCTCAGCGCCCCGCGGTCGGCGAGGGTGCGCTCCCCGCCTGGCAGGTAGGTGGCCGCGGCGAGCGTCGCCGGGCCCAGCACCGTCACCTCCAGTGGCCCCACGTCACCGAGCAGGGCGATACGGGCGGCGCCGAGCATCCGGTCGCGCAGTTCCGTGGCACGCAGCCAATCGACGCCGGCGCCGGTGCCGATTCTCCAGCCGTGGGCGGCGAGATCGCCACTGGTCTCCGCGAGCAGCGTGAGGGTCGCCGGCAGCAGGTGGTCGACCCGCTCGGTGCCGAGCGCCGCGGGGAGGTACATCCGGGTGGCGATCTGCTCCTCCGGGGCCTCACCGAGCAGGGATCGCAGGCGGGTGAGCGCGGCGAGCGGCGGGTCCTCGACCTCCGACGGGGTGGTCGCCGGGTGGAAGGTGCCGTCGCCGGCGAGGGTGACCAGCGCGCTCATGCGCGCCGCTCCAAGGTGGCGGCCGCGAGCACCCTGTCACCGTCGTACAGCACGAGGGTCTGGCCGGGGGCGACGCCGCGCACACCGGACGAGAGGCGCACGCGGACCTGACCGTCCTCCACCTGCTCGATGATGCCGGGGAGGGCCTCTCCGTGGGCGCGGATCTGCGCATCGACCTCCCGCCCCGGGGTGAGGTCCTCGAAGGGGATGAGGTCTGACGCTATGAGTTCGCGCGTGGTGAGCAGCTCAGCGGCGCCGACGATCACCTGCCGGGTGTCCGGCTGCACGTCCAGCACGTAGCGGGGGGCCCCGTCGGGGGCGGGGCGTTGGAGGCCCAGGCCCTTGCGCTGGCCGATGGTGAAGCCGTGGGTCCCGGCGTGCTCGCCGAGAACGGTGCCGTCGGCGTCCACGATCTCCCCGGGTGCCTCGCCGAGGTGGCGCTCGAGGAATCCGCGGGTGTCGCCGTCGGCGACGAAGCAGATGTCGTAGCTGTCGGGTTTCGTGGAGACCCCGAGGCCGCGGCGGCGGGCCTCCTCGCGCACCGCGGCCTTGTCCGGGAACTCCCCGAGGGGGAACAGGGACTGGGTGACGGCCTGCGGGCCCATCACGGCGAGCACGTAGGACTGGTCCTTCTCCGCGTTCCGGGAGCGGTGCAGTGAGGGAGCGCCGCCGGGGCCGCCCGCCCGGATGGTCGCGTAATGCCCGGTGGCGACGGCGTCGAAGCCGAGCAGCCGCGCGCGCTCCAGCAGGGAGGCGAACTTGATGCGCTCATTGCAGCGCACGCACGGGTTCGGGGTGCGTCCGGCCGCGTACTCGCTGAGGAAGTCCTCCACCACCAGGTCATGGAAGTCCTCGGAGAGATCCCACACGTAGTAGGGGATGCCGATGCGGTCGGCGGCGCGGCGTGCGTCCGAGGCGTCCTCCACGGTGCAGCAGCCGCGGGAGCCGCTGCGTGTCTCGGCGCGGGATGTCGACAGGGCCATGTGGACGCCGACGACATCGTGGCCCGCCTCGGCGGCGAGCGCGGCGGCGACCGCGGAGTCCACTCCCCCGCTCATCGCGGCAAGCACCTTCATGGGACCTCCCATCCCAGTCGTCGAACGTCACCGTGCCGCGGATGCGGCAGGGCCGTGACGATGGTACGCGCCGCGCCTCATCGCGTGAGCGCCCCCACCGCCCGCGCGCGCTCGAGGGCCTCGGGCAGAGCGGCGAGGGCCACATCAATGTCCTCTGTGGCGGAGGTCCACCCGAGGGAGAACCGCACGGAACCGCGGGCGTCGGCCTCCTGGACCCCCATGGCCTCCAGCACCGGGCTGATCGACGTCACCCCGGCGCTGCAGGCGGATCCCGCGGACACCTCTGCTCCCCGCTCGTCCAGAAGGAAGAGCAGTGACTGCCCGTCGGCGCCCGGGAAGCACACGTGCACGATGTGCCCGCCCTGCGGGGTACCTGCCGGGACGGTGAACCGCGCTGTCGGGTCGATCCGTGCGATGCCCTCGCGCAGCCGCGTGGCCAGGGCGTGCAGCCGTGCTGACTCCGCCTCTGCCTCCTCCAGGGTGGCGTGGAGGGCGGCCGCGAGGGCCGCCGCGTGCGGGGCATCCAGGGTTCCCGAGCGCACGCCGCGCTGCTGCCCACCGCCGGTGGAGTTCGGGGCGAGGGGCACGTCGGGGTCGGCGATGAGGGCGCCGACGCCGACGGGGGCGCCGATCTTGTGGCCGGTGATCGACATCAGGTCGACCTCTCCGCGCGCCGGCAACCGGGTGTGCCCGACGGCCTGCACCGCGTCGGTGTGCACGAGCGTGCCCCGGGGCCGGGCGGCCGCGGTGAGCGCCGCGAGTTCCTGGATCACCCCGGTCTCGTTGTTCAGCAGCGCGGCGGAGGCGAGGCCGACCGCGCCGTCGGCCAGCAGCTCAGCGAGCGCGGCAGGATCCAGCAGGCCGTCCCGACCCACCGGGGCGATCCTCGCCGTGACGCCGTCCGCCGCGAGCGAGCGGGCGGTGGCGAGGGTTGCGGGGTGGTCGGTGGCGGCGACCAGCACCGCTGTGCGGGAGGCGTCGCGGGCGCGGGCGGCGAGCGCCGCTCCGCGCACGGCCAGGTTGTCGGCCTCGGTACCGCCGGAGGTCAGCAGCACCCAGGAGCGCGGCACGCCCAGGTCACCGGCGATCGACTCCAGCGCCTCGTCCAGCACCGCGCGCGCCCGCCGGCCGGAGGTGTGCACCGACGTGGGGTTCCCGACCACCGCGGCGGCCGCGAGGAACGCGTCACGGGCGAGGGGCCGCAGCGCCGTCGTCGCGGCGTGGTCGAGGTAGGCGCGCTCCGCAGCCCTCGTCGCGTTCATCACCAGGGGCGCTCCGGGTCCTCGGGGCCGCCCTCGCCCTCGTCGTCACCGTCGCCACCCTGGTTGGCGTCACGGTTGCGCTGGTCCAGCTCGTCCTCGCGGTCCCCGTCGGTGTCGGGGGTGGGGGACTCCTCCTCCTGCTCGGGATCATCGCCGTCACGGCGCGGTTCGTTGTCCGGGTCCTGTTCCTGGTCCGGGCCGGGATCCGAGGGCTTCTCACGGTCGTCGGGGTCGTTGCCCGCCTCCTCGTCGGCCTCGCGGCGCTTCTCCTCGACCCGGTCACCGTTGCCGTCGGTGGTCTCCTGGTCCTCGTTGCCGGACTGCGGTTCCCCTTCACTGTCGCCCTCGCCGCCCCCGCCGCCGCTGAGGCACGGCTCCAGCAGGAGCTCGGCCTCGAACAGGCGGTCGGCCCTCTCGGCCGGGTCCTCGATGTCGTCGGCCTGGCGCTCGATCGAGATCGCGAGGTTGTTGAGGATCTTGCACTGGGCGTGCAGCGGCTGGTTCAGGTCCGAGCCCTCCTCCCACTTCCGCAGGGACTCCCGCAGCTCCTCCTCGGCGGCGGCGTCCTCGCCCTGCTGCAGCAGGTCGGTGCCGCGGGAGAGATGCGGCAGGTAGGGCTCGAACCAGTTCGCGGGCCACAGCGGGTCCAGCCGCTCGATCGCCACCGCGTAGCGCTCGTCCTCGTAGGCGGCGTTGTGCCAGGCCTGGGCGAGGGGCATGGAGGTGAACTTCAGTGCGAGAGCCGTGAGCAGGAGCAGCGGTACCGCGAGGACGGCGAAGACGATCAGGCGGACCCTGCGCAGACGCCGCGTGTTCAGGCCGAAATCGCCGGGTCGGCGCGGGGTGTCCTGGTGCAGGGGGTCCTCGGTGCTCATCGTCGCTCCTCTCCGATGCCGCCCAGCAGGTCCTCCCGGCCGCGGTGACGTGGCAGGCGGATCGTCATCGCTCCCAGCTCCCAGATGAACAGCAGCGCCAACGGGATCGCAGGGATCCAGTACCAGTCCTCGAAGGACTGCAGGCGGCTGGAGGCGGTGGTCGGCACGGGACGCAGGTCGATGCCCTGCAGGGTGGAGGCCAGGCTCTCATCCTCGCCTGTGCGGTGCAGGTACTCCACCCCGAGCTGCTCGGCGATGGCGCCCAGCTGCTCCTCGTCGATGCGGGAGAGCCCGGGGGTGCCGTCGGGTCCGGTGATGTACTCCCCGTCCCCGGGCCCGCCTTC
>JAUNUA010000003.1 GCA_030538435.1 Brachybacterium sp. | reverse complement strand
GGCGCTCGGCGAGGGTGAACCCGCCGGCCTTCGCGGCGCGGGCTGCGTAGGCATACTCCTCGGCGTCGACGACCACCGCGACCGAGGCGTAGTTCTTCGCCGCGGAGCGGACCATCGCGGGGCCCCCGATGTCGATCTTCTCGATGATTTCCTCATCGCTGCCGCCGGCCGCGACAGTGTCCTCGAAGGGGTAGAGGTTCACGACCACCAGATCGAAGGCGGCTATGCCGTGCTCCTCGAGCTGCCGGACATGGTCGTCGCTCCGGCGATCGGCGAGGATCCCGCCGTGGACGGCCGGGTGCAGGGTCTTCACGCGCCCGTCGAGCATCTCCGGGCTGCCGGTCACCGCTGCGACATCGGTGACGGCAATGCCGAGATCGCGGATGGTGGAGGCAGTGGAGCCGGTGGAGACGATCTCGACGCCGGCGTCGGCGAGGGCGCGGGCGAGGGTGTCCAGGCCGTTCTTGTCGTAGACCGAGACGAGGGCGCGGCGGAGGGGCTGACGTGCTGTCACGGGCGGGGATCTCCTTGGCTGAGCGGGGCGGGGAGGTTGGCGGCGAGGCGTACGACGACGTCGACGAGCAGGGGACGCTCGACGGCTTTGATGCGTTCGTGCAGGGTGTGCTCGGTGTCGTCGTCGTGCACGTCGACGGCGCGCTGGGCGAGGATGCGGCCGGTGTCGATACCGGCGTCGACCTCGATGATACTGACGCCACTGACCTTCACCCCGTGGGCGAGGGCGTCGCGGACGCCGTGCGCACCGGGGAAGGACGGCAGCAGCGCCGGGTGAGTGTTGAGGATCCGCCCGGGCAGCGCCTCCAGCAAAGGCAGACCGAGCAGCTTCATGAACCCAGCGAGGACGACCAGATCCGGCCGGTGACGCAGGACCTCCTCGGCGAGCGCCGCGTCCCAGGCGGCACGGTCCGGATGCGCGTCGAGGCGCACCACGGCGGTGTCGATACCGCGGTCGCGGGCGTGGTCCAGACCCGGGGCGTCGAGATCGGAGAGGACGGCGACGATCTCATAGGGGACGTCGGCTGCGTCGGACGCATCGAGGAGGGCGGCAAGGTTGCTGCCGCCCCCGGAGATGAGCACCACCAGCCGGGCGCGCTGATCCGGCGCGGGACGCTGCGCGGCAGGGTCGATGGTGGTGGGATCGGTCACCCCTCCAGACTACGTGAGCGCGCTCGGCGTGACGTGCTCCCGGCGAGGTGGGAGGGCACATGCGCACGGCCGGACGGCACAATGGTGGGGTGAGCACCCCCAGCGATCCCGACAGCACCCGCACCGAGCGGCGCACCCGTACCTACCGCCGATCCCTGGCCGGTCTGACGCTGTCCCTGCTGGGGGCGTGGCTGTGCATGATGGCCCCGCTGCCGTGGACGCTCGGCATGGGGGTCTTCGCTCTCGCCGCGATCGTGTTCCTGATCCGGATGGTGATCGCGGCGTGGGCCCTGCAGCGCCGTTTCGCGGCAATCGGCTCCCTGGTGGTGGGGGTCCCGGCGTGCCTGCTGCTGCTCGCGGCGACCACGGTGACCGCGGTGTTCTACGGGCCGATGGCCGAGCTCGAGCAGTGCCAGCGCACTGCAATCACCGAGCGGGCCAAGTCCAGCTGCCAGGCGCAGGCGGAGGAGAACATGAGCGACTGGCTCCGCGACTTCGCCGGAGGCTGATCGACGCTCCGGGGCGGCGCGGTGCGGTACATGTCCAGCAACAGACTCGCCGCCACGACGCGCCGGGGCGGCGCGGTACGGGGTGGGGCGGCTGCGTCGAGATGGGATCTGCACGCAGTGGCGTACCAGAGCACGCACCCTGCGCATACGCAGGGCTCGTGCCGTAGGACGCCATTCCGTGCAGATCCTCGCCGGCGGTGATGGGTGGCGGCGCGGCTACATGCGGTAGCGGTGCGATGGCGGGGTGCTGGGCGATGGCGCGGCGCGGTGCGGTCGTGGGAGTGCGCTACGGGGCTGAGCCGCTCAGCGCTCCCCGTGCTCTGCGCGCTCCCCGTGCGCCCCTTGCTCGGCGTGTTCCCCGCGCTCGGTGGCCTCGGCGGCCTCGACCCGTCGACGGAGCGACGCCCATGCTGCCTGCGTCCGCGGTATCAGCGGCGTCGTCCACACCGCGAGCACCAATCCCGTTGTCCCGACGACGAGCACCAGCAGCCCCAGCAGCGTCGGCCCCAGGTGGGGGCCGAGTTCGGACAGGCGCCCGTTGCCGACCGCCCCCGCGCTGAGGGCGATCATGAGGATCCCGCCGAGGAGCACCAGCGCCGGGTAGGCCCCCCAGGCGATGGCCCGTCGGCGCAACGGCAGCTCCGCGACGTCCCGCACCACGCTGTACGCCCCCAGGCCGATCGCCGCGACCGGCAGGGCGAGCAGCAGCCACAGGTACCAGGGTCCCTCGCCCGGCTGGGGCAGCGCGCCCAGCAGCGGAAGCGCCGGCAGCACGCCGATATCGGCGCTGCCGAGGGAGACGGAGGTGCCGATCCCCACCGCGAAGCTCCCGCCGACGAGAGCCGCCAGCGCCCACAGCCCGAACGTGGGCAGGAGGGCCAGCTGGAGAAGGGTCAGGACGATCCCGCCGATGATGCCGGGATGCAGCTGATCGTGCAGACCGAGGATCTGCGGGGCGCCGACGGCCATCGCCCCCACCACCGTGATCATGCCGGAGGCGAACAGGCCGAGCAGCGCGATGAGGGTGCCGCGGACGGCCGCGTCGTACGGCTGCGGCAGCAGCTCCAGGAGGGGCAGTCCCGGGTGGCCGCGGGAGGGGCGACGCAGGACGCTCAGCAGCCCGAGGAGCCCCCCGAGAGCGGCGAGGACTGCGCAGCCGACGACAGCGGAGACGGTGACGGCGTGCAGCAGTTCGCTGCGGGCGGTGGCGGAGACGACGCCGCCGCCCAGGCCGTACACCCCAGCGAAGACGCCGAGGGCGGCGAGACCGTCGCGCAGGGCCCGCGGACGCAGGTCGCCGTGAGCGTCGAGCAGCGTCATCGCGCGGCCCATCCGCCGCATGGAGGCCGCGCAGGCGAGGACGAACAGGATGCTCAGTCCGAGGGGCGTGAGGGTGACGGCGCCGTCGACCACCCCGGTGGTGAGCACGAGGCCCCCGCCGTGTCCGAGGACGAACGTGTTCAGGGCCAGCAGGATCGCATCCAGCACCGTCATGCCGGACTGCACGGCGGCGAGCTGGGCCGCCAGCGCGGGGACCACGCAGATCACGATGCCGATGCCGAGCGCGGTGAGACCGGCGACCGCTCCCATCACCCAGGGGGAGGTGATGCGGTCGGGGCTGTTCGACGTCACGGGGTGGGCCGTCCGTTCCTGGGGTTCGCATGCCGCGCGGCGCACCCGGCGGGGCACGCACGCTCCATGCTCGCCCCCACCCCCGGGCAAGTCCAGGACGGCGCCGGTGTGTCGCATAATGACCAGTGATGCCCTCGCCACAGCCCTTCCCCGTCTCCCTCGGTCGCGGCGCCGACGGCGGGGGGCCGGGCCTCACCGTACGCACTATGCGCATCGATGAGGACGTCGACCTGCCCTCCCACGTCCCGGCTGACCCGAGCGGCGCCTGGCTGCACCACGGGCAGGGCATGCTCGGCATCGGCTGCGCGGTCCGGATCACGGCCCGCGGGGAGGATCGTTTCCGGGTCGCCTCGCGGCGCTTCGCGGACCTCGCCGCGAGCGCCCGCATCGACGACGAGGTGGAGACCCGCGGTACGGGCCTGGTCGCCTTCGGGTCCTTTTCCTATGCCGCCGCGAGCGCCCGCGAATCGATGCTGGTGGTGCCCACCGCGATCCTCGGCCGCACCGGCGGGGAGTCCTTCCTGACGCTGATCAGCGCCGACGGGCCCGTCCAGGAGCCCGCCAGCTGGCGTGACCTGTTCCCCTCCACTCCCGCGGGCAGTCTCGCAGAGGTGGACGTTGAGGCGGACCAGACCCCCGATGAGTACCAGGCGAAGGTCGCGGAGGTGATAGCTCGGATCCGCACCGGGGAGGCGGAGAAGGTGGTGCTGTCGGCGACCTCGCGGGTGCGCTCGGGGGCCGGGCCGCTGCCGGTCCCGGCGGTGCTCGCCCGCCTCGCCCGCACCTACCCCTCGACGTGGGTGTACCGGGTGGGTGACGTGATCGGGGCGAGCCCGGAGATGCTGGCGCAGACCAGTGGTGGGCGCGTCTTCAGCCGGGTGCTTGCCGGGAGCCGTCCGGTCGCCGACGGCGAAGAGCTGCCCGAGGACGACCGCCGGTTGTTCCGTCGTGATGAGAAGGAGCGCGCCGAGCATGCCTTCGCGGTCGAGTCGGTGACCGACCGTCTCGGACTGGTCGCCGAGGACATCGCCTTCTCCCCGGAGCCGTTCGTGCTGCGCCTGCCTGGCATCGAGCATCTGGCTTCGGACGTCTCGGCACGGCTGCGGCCCGGTGTGACGAGCCTCGACGTGGCCGAGGTGCTGCACCCGTCGGCGGCGGTCAGCGGGACGCCGCGGGAGCGGGCCGACGCGATCATCGCGGAGCTCGAGAGCGCGGATCGCGGCGCCTACGCCGCGCCCGTCGGGTGGATGGACGCGCGCGGCGACGGGCAGTGGGCGATCGCCCTGCGCATGGCGCATATCTTGAGCGACCACTCATGGCGCCTGCAGGCAGGTGGGGGGCTGGTGGCAGCATCGGACCCCGTCCTGGAGCACGCCGAGGCGCTCGCGAAGACCCGGCCGATCCTGTCGGCGCTGCGGGCGGTCACCGTGAGGCGGTGAGTGTCACGGTGATCTGCTGGGAGCTGCCGTCGCGGATCACCGTCAGGGTGTGCTCGGATCCGATCTCCAGGCTGCGGATGAAGGCGGTCAGCCCTGTGGCGCCGGCGGTGGGCACCCCGTCGACCTGGGTGATGACGTCGCCGACGCGGATGTCGGCGGCGCTTGCCGGGGAGTCGGCGGAGACCTCCTGGACCTCCGCACCCTGGTAGGTGGCGCCGTCGGCCTGCGCCTGTCCGTCGGTGATGGTGACCCCCAGCAGTGGGTGTCGGGCCTCGCCGTGCTCGATCAGTTGATCGGCGATGAGCTGCACGGTGTTCGCGGGAATCGCGAATCCGAGCCCGATGCTGCCCGCCTGTTGGCCGGAGCCGGAGGGGAACCCCGCGATGGAGGAGTTGATCCCGACGACCTGCCCGGTGGCGTCGACCAGAGGGCCGCCGGAGTTCCCGGGGTTGATGGGGGCATCGGTCTGCAATGCAGAGGTGACGGCAGCGTCACTGGCGTCACCGGATCCGCGTTCCGAGGCGGTGACCGGACGGTTCACCGCCGAGATGATCCCGGTGGTCACCGTGTTCTCCAGGCCCAGCGGTGTGCCCACGGCCATGACCGGCTCCCCGACGACAACCGCCGCGGAGTCCCCGAAGGTGGCGGCCTGCAGATCCGCCGGTGGGTCCTGGAGGCGAATCACGGCAAGGTCGGTGGAGGGGTCGGTGCCGACGGTCTCGGCGGTGAAACCGCGTCCGTCGGAGAGGGTCACGGCTATCTCGCTCGCGTCGGCCACGACATGGTTGTTGGTGACGATGGTGCCGTCGGACTCGGAGATCACTCCTGTGCCCTGGCCCTCGCCGCCCGGGGTGCGGACCTGGATGGCGACGGTGCTCGGCGAGATTACCCCGGCGACGTGCTCCCAGTCGACGGCGTCGGAGGTGACGGCAGCAGGCCGGCCTTCCGTGGAGGTGGTGCTGGGGGGCGTCGGCGCGGGCGCGGTTCCCGAGCCGGTCCACTGGTCGTAGCCGAGGATCGCGCCGATCGACAGGGCTGAGGAGATCAGGGCGCCGGTGAGCACGAGCGCGATAGTGGCGACCCAGCCCGGGCCGCGCCGCCGCTCGGCGACGGGCGGGCCGGATGGACCGGCGGGGGACACTCCCGGGCCGGGAACCTGATGCTGCTGACCATCGCTCACGGCGACAGACCTCCTGCGTGCTCTGACGTACCACCTGCGCGGGACCCAGTGGACCATCGTGGCCGGGGAACCTGGTGGATGCTCACTGGATGCTTGCTCCACGGTCCCTGGTCGCCGGCTCGGAGCAGACCAGCAGCAGGCGCCTGCCGGTGGTGCTCTCCGCGAGGGCGGCGGGCAGCTCTGCGGCGGTGAGGGTGCGGGCGGGGACGCCGAGGGCGTTCGCTGCGGCGGCGAGGTCGATGTCGTGGGGGGTGGTGAAGAAACGCCGGAGGACCTCCGCGGGGGCGACCGCGTGCTCGAGTCCGCCGAAGATCCGGCCGCCGTTGTCATCGACGACGATGATGTCCAGGTCCGGTGCGGTTTCGGTGCCCCCGACGACGAGTCCGGTGAGGTCGTGGAGCGCCGCGAGGTCCCCGAGGAGCACGCGCACGCGACCGGCGTTCGCGGCGCGCTGGCGGGCGAGGGCGAGGCCGCCCGCGGTGGCGATGGTGCCGTCGATCCCCGCGACGCCGCGGTTGGAGATCACACGCGCTACCGCGGTGCCGGCGTGCTGCTCGAGGTCGCGGATGAGGGCGGACGCGGCGAGCACCAGGACGTCCTCGGGCCCGCTCGCCTCCCACGTAGCGAGGGCGGCCTGCACCTGCCAGTCCGTCGCGTCGGCTGCGGCGGTGGGGGTGCCTGCGGCCTCCTGCCAGGCGGTGAGGTAGGAGCGGCGCGCATCGTCCTTGGTCGGGTGGGCCGCGCCGACGAGGGCGGGCACGACCAGTCGTGCCCGGCGTGCGGCATCGGACCAGCGGGGGTTCGGCGAGACAACGACGACGTCGATGTCCTCTGCGGCGAGCAGCCCGGAGACGACGGGCCGGGAGAGGGTGGGGCGCCCGTGGACGATGACCCGATCCGGGCGCAGCGGATGGTCCGGGGCGGCGAGGATCTCCCGGAGCAGTGCCGGGTAGCCGGGAATGGTGCTGGTTCCGGCGCGGGCACCGGAGGCGGGCTCGGCGAGCAGCGGCAGGTGGTGGCGTTCGGCGAGGGCGCGGGCTGCGTCACCGGCGCCGTCACCGGCGACGACGACGGTACGCGTGGTGATGGGGACACTCACGGGTGGGCCGGGCGCCGGGGCCCGGCGCTCGGTGAGCACGATGCGCGCCCCGGAGTGCGTTGCGCTGTCGGGGTCGTGGGCATCGGCCGACGGTGTCGCAGGGACGAGCGGGTCGCGGAAGCCGAGATTCAGGTGGACCGGTCCAGGGTCTTCCCCGGTGGCAGCGGCAATAGCGCGCGCCACAGTGGAGGCGAGCAGACGCAGCTCCGTGGGGGTGGCGCGCTCCGCGGTGGGGGCGGGCAGGTCCGCCTGGAATCGAACCGCATCCCCGTAGAGGCCGACCTGGTTGATGGTCTGGTTGGCGCCGACGCCGCGGAGCTCCGCGGGGCGGTCGGCGGTCAGGACGATGAGCGGGATCCCGGCGTGGTGCGCCTCGAGGACGGCGGCGTGGAGGTGCGCGGCAGCGGTGCCGGAGGTGGTCGCGACGACACCCGGGTGGCGGGGGTCGTGGCGGGAGATGCCGAGCGCGGTGAACGCGGCGGCCCGTTCGTCGATGCGGACGTGCGGGGTGATCGACCGGGCCGCTTCCGGATCCTGCAGGGCGTGGACCAGCGGGGCGGAGCGGGAGCCGGGGGCGAACACCACATCGCGCGCACCGAGGGCGGCGAGCGCCCGCCATAGCAGGACGGACTCCTCCACCGCGCCGGAGCCGAGCGGTGGCGGCGGTGCGAGGAGCGGCGCGTCCGCGACGGGATCGGAGGGGCTCGGGCTCATGACCTCAGGGTAATCGGGCCGTGCCACGGCCGAGCGGGAGCGCATCGGCGCAAGCGGCGAGACGCTGCTCCCATCGGGCTGCGAGATCCGATGGGGCCCGGTGCCGCTCCAGCAGGTCCTCGACCGGGTGGGGTCGCGTGGCGGGGAGGGTGCCGCCGGTGGTCCGCAGCGGGTCCTCGACGATGTCCCCGGTGAGGAGACTCGCGGTGCCGAGCCCGCAGGCGTGCTCGAGGTGGGGCAGGGCAGCGGCGAGCGCCACCCCGGCGGAGAGTCCCACGCTGGTCTCCACCGCCGAGGAGACGACAACGGGCTGGCCCGCCTCCTCCGCGAGGTCGAGGCAGCGCCGGATCCCGCCGAGCGGCTGCACTTTCATCACGAGGATGTCCGCAGCTCCGGCGCGGGCGACCCGCAGGGGGTCCTCGGCGCGGCGCACGGACTCATCGGCCGCGATCGGCACGTCGACGCCACGGCGCACGGCGGCGAGGTCCTCGAGGGTCACAACGGGCTGCTCGACGTACTCGAGGCCACCGGCGGCCTCGTCGAGGACGGGGATCGCGGCGAGGGCCTCCTCTCGTGTCCACCCGGCATTCGCGTCGATGCGGATCCGGGCGGCGGCCCCCATGGCGTCGCGGACGGCGCGGAGGCGGGCGGCGTCCTCGGCGCGGGTGGTGCCGGGGTCGGCGACCTTCACCTTCGCGGTGGTGGCACCGCCGACGGTGGCCAGGCGCGCGGCGAGCGCGGGAGGCACCACGGGGATGGTGGCGTTGACGGGAACGCGCTCGCGTCGCGGGGCGGGCCTCTCCGTCGTGGCGTCCTCGAGGGCGGCGGCGAGCCAGGCGGCTGACTCGGCGGCGTCGTAGTCCCAGAACGGGGAGAACTCGGCCCACCCAGCGGGACCGTGCAGCAGCATCCCGTCGCGCTCGGTCATGCGACGGAAGCGGGTGGTCATCGGGATCGCGTAGGCGCGAGCGTCATCGATCCCGAGGTCGCTCAGGGGCGCGGGCACAGCGAGGGAGGTCATCGGGCCATGGTGCCAGGCGGGGTGCTCGGCGCGCGCCGACCGCAACAACTCATTCGACGCGCCGTGACGGACCCACCACACTGACGTCATGCCGACTCTCCCCTCCCCCTGGTCCCTGCGCGACGTCCGCGCGAGCGACGCCGCCGCGATCCTTGAGGCGTTCCGGTCCGCCCCGGACATGGAGCGCCAGGGCGACGTCACGGACCAGGACTCCGCGGCGGCCTATTGCGCGTGGCTGCGCGGCGAGGACCGGCACTCCGTCGCACTCGTCGACGCAGACGACACGCTGCGCGGGATCGTCGCGGTGGCCGTCGACGAGCAGAACCGCACCGGGTGGTTCTTCTACTGGCTGCACGCCGGTCACCGCAGGCAGGGACTCGCTGCCCGCGCGGCGGCGACCGTCGCCGATCACGCGCTCGCTCCGAGCGACGTGGGCGGGTGGGGCCTGGAGCGCCTGGAGCTCGGGCATCGGGCGAACAATCCCGCGTCCGGGTCCGTCGCCCGCGCCGGGGGATTCATGGTGGAAGGCCGGGAGCGCGAGAAGTTCCTCATCGGCGGGACGCGTCACGATGTCCTCACCTACGGCCGGATTCGCAGTGACCCGCCCGCGACCGCGCAGCACCTACCCTGGTCCCATGCCTGAGGTACCGCTTCCCGCGTCCGTATCCGAGACCTTCGATCCCGCGCGCTGGCGCGACATCGGACCCGAGGAACTCGGCGGCCCGGCGTTCACCGACATCACCTACCACCGCGCCGTCGACCGTGAGACCGGCACCGGCGACGACGGCGACGACGGCACTGACAGCGTCGCGACAACCGACCTGCCGTGCGTGCGCATCGCCTTCAACCGGCCCGAGGTGCGCAACGCCTTCCGTCCCCACACCGTTGATGAGCTCTACCGGGCGCTGGACCACGCACGACTCGACCCGAGCGTCGGAGTCATCCTGCTCACCGGCAACGGCCCCTCCGCGAAGGACGGCGGCCGCGCCTTCTGCTCCGGCGGGGACCAGCGGATCCGCGGACGCTCCGGCTACCAGTACGCCGACGGTGAGGGCGCCGACGCCGTTCGTGCCGGACAGGCCGGGCGCCTGCACATCCTGGAGGTGCAGCGCCTCATCCGCACCATGGGCAAGGTCGTCATCGCCGTCGTCAACGGCTGGGCCGCCGGTGGCGGACACTCCCTGCACGTCGTCGCGGACCTCTCGATCGCCTCCCGTCAGCACGCGCGGTTCAAGCAGACCGACGCGGACGTCGGCTCCTTCGACGGCGGGTACGGCAGCGCCTACCTCGCCAAGCAGGTCGGACAGAAACGCGCCCGAGAGATCTTCTTCCTCGCCGAGGAATACTCCGCGGAGGACGCCGACGCCTGGGGTGGCGTCAACCGCGTCGTCGACCACGACCAGCTCGAGGACACGGCGCTGGGGATGGCGGCAACCATCGCCGGGAAGTCCCCGCAGGCGATCCGCATGCTGAAGTTCTCCTTCAACCTCACCGATGACGGCCTCATGGGCCAGCAGGTCTTCGCCGGAGAGGCCACGCGCCTGGCCTACATGACCGACGAGGCCGTCGAAGGTCGCGACGCCTTCCTCGACAAGCGCCGACCGGACTGGTCGTCCTTCCCCCACCCCCAGGGCTGAGGCGCATGGTCCCCGCGCCACCCTGGGTCCGCCCCGCGCCCTTCGACGGCAGCCCGGGATCCCTTGCCGAGCACGCCCGCGCCGTCGGGCGCATGATGGACGGGCTGGCCCGGCTGTGGCTCGGCCCGACGGAACCACCGACTGATCTGCCCCGCGGGTTCGAGGACACGGCGCTGGTGGTCCCGACCTCCGGCTCCACCGGATCCGCCCGGTCGGTGGCGCTGACTCGCGCGGCGCTGCGCTCCTCCCAGCAGCTCACCGCCCGGCGCCTGGACGGTCACGGCGCCTGGCTGCCGCTGCTACCACCTACCCACATCGCCGGCATCCAGGTGCTCGCCCGGTCCCACCACGCCGCCCGCGAGCTGGACGCTGACGCACCGCTTCTCCCGCGCCCCCTCCCGGACCTGCGCCGCAGCTTCACCGCACGGACCTTCGCCGACGCTGCACGCGGGGTGCTCGACGCTGCGGACGCGGCGGAAGTGCCTGCCTACGCCTCGCTCGTGCCCACGCAATTGCTCCGCCTGATGGAGCCCGAGGAGACCGAGGCCTGTGCGCTCGCCCGCGACCTGCTGGGACGGTTCGCCGGGGTGCTCGTGGGCGGCGCCGGCACCGATCCCGGCGTGCTGCAACGGGCACGCGACCTGGGCGCAAAGGTGATCACGACCTACGGGGCGAGCGAAACCGCCGGTGGGTGCGTGTACGACGGCGAGCCGCTGCCGGGCGTGGACCTCGCCCTGCAGGACGCCGAAGCCGGCACGGGCCGCCTGCTCATCGAATCCCCCACCCTCGCCACCGGCTACCTCACCGCCGACGGGCGCGGAGACCGGGACCTCTTCACCGCCGGACCGGACGGCCGCGCGTTCCTCACCTCCGACCTGGCGCGCCTGGACGGCGGCCGACTGCAGATCCTCGGCCGCGCGGACGATGTCATCGTCTCCGGCGGCCGGAAGATCCTCCCCCAGCGGATCGAGCGCGCGATCAGCGGGGACGAGGCACTCGCCGCGGTGATCGCCGACTGCGTCGTCGTCGGCGTCCCGGACCGCGAGTGGGGAGAGCGGCTCGTCTGCCTCATCGTCGCCCGAACCCCGGCAGGTGCGGACAGCGACCCGGATCCGCAGGCAACGCTCCCCGAGCTCGTCGTCGGGCGGCTCCGGACCGGGAACCTCGCCCCCCACGAGGTGCCGCGCCGCGTGCTTGTCGTCCCGGCCCTCCCCCGGCTCGGCATCGGTAAGATCGACCGGGCTGCCGCCCGCTCCCTCGCTGAGCACGCGCAGGCCTGAGCAGCGCCCACCTCACCGGAAAGGGGCCCCGTGGCCAGTCTCTCCCAGTGGATCGAGGGCGCTCGCCCCCGCACCCTGCCCGCCGCCGTCGCTCCGGTCCTCGCCGGGACCGGTGTCGCGACCTGGCAGATCGGCTTCGACCTTGCGCGCTTCGCGCCGCGCGTGCTGCTCGCTCTCGGGGTCGCGCTCGCCCTGCAGATCGGGGTGAACTACGCCAACGACTACTCCGACGGCATCCGCGGCACCGACGACGACCGCGTCGGCCCATTCCGCCTGGTCGGCTCGGGTGCCGCACCGCCGGAGCGGGTGAAGCGGGCGGCGTTCCTGGCGCTCGGACTCGGCGCGCTCCTCGGCATTGCCCTCGCCGCCCTCGCCGGGGCCTGGTGGATGGTGCTGGTCGGCGCTGCCGCGGTGCTCGCCGCCTGGTTCTACACCGGCGGGAACCGGCCCTACGGGTACATGGGGCTCGGCGAGGTGTTCGTATTCGTGTTCTTCGGCCTGGTGGCGGTGATGGGCACCGCCTACGCGATCACCCTGCGGTTCTCCGTGGTGTCGCTGCTGGTGGCCTGCGCGATCGGCCTGGTCGCCGTCGCGATCCTGGTGGCGAACAACCTGCGGGACATCCCCTCCGACGAGGTCGCCGGTAAGCGCACCCTGGCGGTGCGGCTCGGCGATCGTCGCACCCGCCTGCTGTTCGGCGCCTGCATGGTGGCGCCGTTCGTCCTGCTGATCCCGGTGATGGTGCTGCACTGGCCAACGGTTCTGGTGCTGATGGCGCTGCCCCTCGGGGTGCTGCCGGCGCGGGTGGTGCGGCGGGGTGCCGCCGGTCGGCAGTTGATCCCGGTGCTCGGTGCGGCGGGGCGCCTGGAGCTGGTCCTCGCGGTGCTGCTGCTGATCGGTTTCGCGCTGTAGGGCTCGCGTTTAGCCGTCGATTCTGCGACCCTCCTCGACGGCTTCGTCCTCGGCGTCGGCGTCATCGTCCACCGGTTCGCCCTTGCGGGCGCGGCGGCGCTCATCGGCCGCCTGCCAGTGGGTCGCGACCCGGTCACGTTGGCGCCGCAGCACAAGGATCGAGACCAGCATGGAGACCAGAGCGGCGGCGATCCCGGCCAGCCAGAACCCGACCCCGATCATGTACAGCAGCCACCAGGTGCCCGCGAACAGGGCCAGGCGCAGCACGGAGTAGACGAGGACATCACGCATCCCCCCAGGCTAGTGGTCCGGGGCGGGGACCCTGGCCGGCCCGGACCGTCCCAGGCATCGTTGCAGGACGTTCAGACGCCGACCGTAAGATTGGCGGCATGTTGCGCGGTGTTCTCGCGGTCCTCTCGATCGCCCTCACGATCTTCGCGCTCGCGGACTGCATCCAGACCGATCGGGGCCGCGTGCGCGGTATCCCCAAGTGGGCCTGGATCGTCGTGATCCTTCTGGCGCCCTGGGTCGGTCCCATCACGTGGCTGCTGATCGGCAAGGAGGGCGGATTGCTGGATCCCGAGGGGGCCGAGCGCCGTGAACCGCGCTCCCCCGGTCCGCGCGGTCACGCTCCTCGAGGTCGCGGCGGTCGCCGTCCCCGGCCCCTCGCCCCCGATGAGGACCCCGACTTCCTCCGCCGACTGGATGAGGACATCCGTCGCGAGCGCCGCGAGAAGAAGCGCCGCGAGGAGGAGACCCGCGGCCCCGAAGACGACACCCCTCCCCCCGCCTCCGGCAGCTGACCACCAGCGCAGCGGCCACCGCCCTCTGTCCCGCTACCGGCTGACGCCGCGCACTGCTGCCACCGCCCTGCGTGACCAGCGGACGACCGTACTGCTGCCACCGCCTCCGTCCCTCACACGGATATGCGCTATCCCGACACCAAAATGTGTCGGGATAGCGCATACCCGTGCTGGACGGGGAGCTAGCTGAGATCAGGTGAGGCCGCTGTAGGAGTGCAGGCCGTTGATGACGGTGTTCACCACGGTGAAGTTCAGGACCACCGCCGCGAAGCCGGCCAGGGCGAACCACGCGGCGCGGTTGCCGCGGAAGCCACGGGTGGCGCGGGCATGCAGGTAAGCGGCGTAGATGACCCAGATGACGAAGGTCCACACCTCCTTGGGGTCCCAGCCCCAGTAGCGTCCCCACGCCTCAGCGGCCCACACCGCACCGAAGATCAGCGTGAAGGTCCAGGCGATGAAGCCGATGCCGTGGACGCGGAAGGACATCACCTCAAGGTCCTTGGCGCTCGGCACCCGGTCCATGATGATGCCCCACACGCTGGTGTGCCCGGCCGTGCCCTCCAGCAGCAGCCGTTCCCGGCGCCCCTGGATCAGCTGCAGGCCGGCGATGATCGCTCCGATGATCGACAGGGCACAGGCGATGATGGCGACGGCGACGTGGATGACCAACCAGTGGGAGTTCTGCAGGCTCGGGGTGAGCGCGGCGGCAGGCACGATCCAGAAGGTCTGCGCAGCGAGCATCAGGATCAGCATGGGCACAACGACGAAGGTGCCGAGCGCCTGCATCTGTGGCCGTCGGAAGCTCATCACCAAGAACAGCAGGATGACGACGGCGCTGCCGGTCATCGCGAACTCGTACATGTTCGACCAGGGCACCCGCTCGGTGGCGATCCCCCGCAGGATCATCGCGCCGGCGTGCAGGGGCGCGCCCACAGCGGTCATGATCAGGGCGTACCGGGCGGCGCTCATGCCGCGCCGCACCAGGGCGTCCCCCGCGGTGTCCCCGGTCCCGTCGGGCTCGTGGTCGACGTCGAGCGGGCCGGCGCGGTCCATCACCGCGACTCCGCCGCCGGACCCAGCGGCCTGCAGCGCCTGCTGCTTCTCCTGGGCGGCGAGGCGGGCATCCGACCGGGCCTGGATCGTGGAGAAGAGGTCCGCGGCGAAGCCGAACATCGCAAGGACGTAGATGACGATCGCGATGATCACGAGGAGGTTCGAGAGCTCCGCAAGCTGCTGATTGATCACGTGGTGCTGCTCCCGGGGGGATCGGTGGGGTGCGGGTCATCCGAGCGTACTCCTCCGCCGAGGGAGGCGGCGAGTTCCTGCACGTCAGAGGCCAGGCGCGGGTCGTCACTGCGGGCGAGTCCGGCGACCTCGAGCACGCTGCCGGTGCCGTCTGCCGCGGGGGTGGCGCGGACCCAGATGCGCCGGCGCGGCACGTACAGGCTCAGCACCAGGCCGGCGACCGCCAGCAGGGACATCACCAGGGTGGGGACGGCGAAAGCGTCGTGCTTGATGTCGAACGCGGCGTAGCGCTTCACACCGTCGAAGGCGATCGTGGTCCCGTCCGGGAGCGTGGCGTCCTCCCCGGGCCGCAGGTTCAGCAGCGCCGGTGCGCCGGTCTCGTCGGCGACAGGTTCGAGGGTGGAAACGTCGATCTCGTACACGTTCTGCGGGACCCCGTCGTCCAGACCCAGGTCCCCGGTGTGCACGGACATCGCGAGTTGGGGGTCCACGAGCGCCGGGAACCGGGAGTGGGGGCCGGACTCGTCGATCACGCCGGTGGGCAGGAACAGACCGACGATGGCGAGCTGGTCGGGGCGGGCGTCGGGCGCCTTCAGCACCAGCTGGGAGGTATACCCCATGTCCCCGCGCGGGACGGTGATGATGGGCCCCTGGGCGACGACCTCCCCCTCGGGGTCCGTGACCGTGACGTCCGGGGCGTACCCGTTGCCGAGCAGGTACATGGTGGCGCCGGGGACTCGCAGCGGCTCGTTCACGCGGACGGTCTGCTCGCGGGTGCCGCCGACGGGCTCGGTGACGCGCACATCGGCCTCGAAGCTGCGGGGCTGACCGAACTCGTGCTCCCCGGGCTCGGTGGAGAACTCGGCACGGAACTCCTCCAGGGTGAACTGGAAGTCCGACAGCTCGGACTGGTCGAACCAGGGACCGGACTGGAAGGTGTCGTAGCGGGTGAGGTTGTTGGAGAACCCCTCCCCCTCGACGATGGTGATCTGCCCGCGGTACTGGGTGAGGTGTCCGCCGGCGACACCGATCAGCACGCCCAGCAGCGCCAGGTGGAACAGCAGGTTCCCTGTTTCACGCAGGTACCCGCGTTCGCTGGTCACCGATCGGCGTCCACCCTTCTCCTCCAGACGGTCGGCGCGGTAGCGGCGGCCGCGCAGGGAGGTGCGGGCGGCGTCGGCGAGCTCGTCGGGGGTGGCGCTCGGGACCTCCAGACGCGTGTACCCGACGAAGCGGCCCAGACGGCTCGGGGTGCGCGGGGGCCGGGAGCGCAGGTGGCGGGCGTGGGTGATCGTGCGCGGGATGATGCAGCCGATCAGGGATATGAACAGCAGCAGGTAGATCGCCGAGAACCACGGGGAGCTGAACACGTCGAACATGCCGATGCTGTCCAGGAACTCGCCCCAGCCTCCGGCGTCGGCCAGGTACTGGTCGGTGAGTGCCGGGTTGACGTTCCGCTGGGGGTAGAGGGACCCGGGGATCGCGGCGATCGCCAGCAGCATCAACAGGAACAGTGCCGTCTGCATGCTGGTGAGCTGGCGCCACAGGAACCGCAGGGTGCCGCGCAGGCCGAGGGTCGGCAGTGCCGCCTTCCCGGGGCGCGCGGCCGGGCTGCCGTCGGCGTCGGGGGCGGACGACCCGTCGCCGCCCCGCGCGGCGCCTGCGCGCGAGGCGGTCTCCTCCCGGGGGGCGGTGCCGAACTCCTCCGGGGACTGCTCCACGCGGCGGGTGGGCGCACCGGGGCCGTGATCGGGACGGGGCATCGCTCAGATCACCGGCTCGAACTGGGAGAGGGTGCCCTGCAGCTGCATCATCCAGGCGGTCCACTGGCCGGTCAGGAGCAGCACGCCGATGGCGATGAGGAGCGCGCCGCTGAGGATCGCGATCGCGCGGCGGTGACGGGCGAGGAAGCGGCTGGCGACCAGAGCCCGTTGGAACAGCAGGGCGAACAGGACGAACGGCAGGCCGAGGCCGAGGGCGTAGGCAAGAGCGAGAATCGCTCCGCGTCCGGGGGATCCGCCGTCCAGTGCGAGGGCGGCGACGGCCGCGTAGGTGGGGCCGATGCACGGGGTCCAGGAGAAGCCGAAGACGATCCCGAGCAGCGGCGCCCCCCACAGACCGGCATCGGGCCGGGCGCTCATGCGCTTCTCCCCCGCGAGGGAGGGGAACAGGCCGATGAACACCAGGCCCATGAAGATGACGATGGCGCCGGCGATGCGGTTCACCCACACCATGTGCGCCTGCAGCAGGTGCCCGAGCGCTCCCACGAAGCCGCCGAGCACCATGAACACCGCCGCGAAGCCGGCGACGAACAGCACGGAGCCGGCGAGCATGCGGCCCGTGCGGCGACTCTGCGCGTTCTGGCCCGCGAGACCGGAGACATAGCCGAGATATCCGGGGACGACGGGCAGGACGCAAGGGGAGACGAACGCGACGATCCCCGCGAGGGCGGCGACCGCAAGGGCAGGCAGCAGGGACCCGCTCAGCACGGTAGCGCTGAAGGCCTCCGCGATCTCGGCGAGGTTCATCGGCATCTGCTCACTGGTCGTTCTCCTCGAGCACCCGCTCGATCATCGCGCGCAGCGTGCCGGGTTCGATGGCGCCGGAGATCCGTGCGGCGACCCGACCCTCGCGGTCCAGGACCAGGGTGGAGGGCACGGCGTTCGGGGCGACCTGGCCGCGCAAGCGGTACATGATCTGCGCATCGAGGTCGGGGACGGAGGGGTAGGGGATCTCGTAGGTGCGCTCGAAGGCCTGGGCGGGACCGGCCTCGTCCCGCACATTGATCCCGAGGAAGGTGACGTCCTGCTCGGCGTACTGCTCGGCGATCTCCTTGAGGTCCGGGGCCTCGGCTCGGCAGGGAGCGCAGGCCGCGTACCAGACGTTCAGCACGACGACCTCCTGGCGGTGGTCGGTGAGGTCCCAGGTCTCGCCCTGGTAGGTGGTGCCGCTGAACTCGAGCGCTTCCCCGCGGTCCTCGGGGGAGATCTCGGTGGCGACGCCGTCACCGGAGACGAAGCCGGTGTCGTAGCGGTCGGAGGTGTCGGTGCCGCAGGCGGCGAGGACCAGCGCGCTGAGGGCGGTGCCCGCACCGAGCAGGACCCGGCGCCGACCGGGAGCGTCGGCGTGGGGGCGTCGGATCATGTGAGCTTGCCCCCGGTGGCGTCGACCGCCCCGGCGTAGAGCTCGGCGGCGGGCTCGGTGTAGTCGACGCCCGACAGGTGCGGCCCGACGAAGCGGAAGCTGGTGACCGAGCACAGGCCGCACTGGCGACGACGGGGGTCGTGGAACAGCGGTTTCCCCTCGGCGCTGCGGCGAGTCACCCAGATCGGCAACTGGTGCAGCACCAGCACTGCCTCGTGTCCCTCGGCGGCAGCGCGGGCGTCATGGATCGCGGCGACGACCCGGCGGACCTGATCCGCGTACGGCTCTCCCCAGGAGGGCCGGAAGGGATTTGCGAACCATCGCCAGTTGCGGGGGTCGGTGAGTTTCGCCTCACCATGGCCCATGCGATGGCCCTCGAAGTGGTTGCCGGACTCGATGAGCCGCTGGTCATCGTGCACATCGAGCCCGTGAGCAGCGGCGATCGGGGCGGCCGTCTGGCGGGCGCGCAGCAAGGGCGAGGAGACCACGTGGGTGACGTCGTGCTGGGCGAGGTGCTGGGCGGCCTTCTCGGCCATCTGCTCACCGCGGTCGGTCAAGCGGTACCCGGGCAGCCGTCCATAGAGGATCTTCCGCGGGTTCCGCACCTCGCCGTGCCGCACGAGGTGGACCGTGGTGGTGGTCATGCGCGCTGTCCGATCTGACTGGTCGGTTCGGAGTTCGCCCGGCGCACGGCGCGGGGGTGTTCCGACGGTGGGCAAAGATCACCGTAACAGCCGTGCCTGCGGGTCGATCGGGCGTGAGGCGGCGGATCGCCGGGGCGTCCGCGGGGGCGTCAGCAAGGTCACGCCGTCGACTCACCGTCCACTGTCATGCCGAGGGGGCAGATGAGGCGTCGGACGGGGTGCCCGCCTCCTCCAGGGTGCGGCCGAGGATCCGGCCGAGGGTCAGCAGGTCCTCCCGGCCGACCACGTCCAGCAGCAGGGCGCGGACCGAGGCGACGTGGCGGGGGGCGGCGTACTCGAGCAGGGCGAGACCATCGTCGGTGAGCACCGCCTCGCGCCCTCTGCCGTCGTCGGGACAGCGGACCCTGTTCACGAGGCCGCGGCGTTCCAGACGGGCGATGGTGTGGGTGAGGCGGGAGCGGGAGTGGACGACCTGGTCGGCCAGGACGGACATGCGGATGCGGCGCCCGGGCATCTCCGACAGGCGGACCAGGATCTCGTACTCCGCAAGCGACAGATCGATCCCCTGGTCCTGTTCGAGGGCCTGGGAGAGCCCGTCGGTCAGTCGCATGGTGCCGTGGAGGAAGTGGCGCCACGCGACCTGCTCCTCGGGGTCGAGCCAGGCGACCTCGGTGGGGGCGTTGGCGGATGCGGGCACGATCTCAGCCTCCTTGTGCGCTTCGTCCGGGCTGTGGCCGGTCGGTCGTGGGCGTAGGGTTGCGCCCCGACCTCACAATAGTTTAGCTTTCAAGCAAGACGCGGGCCAGTCCCCACCCGTCTCCCCCGGAAGACGGAGCTCCCGGACCGGGAGCGGGGTCCCCGTTGTCGGACAACCCATCACAAACACCAGGAGGAACCCCATGACCGACCTTCCCGACGGCCTCACCCCCGGCACCTGGACCCTGGACCCGAGCCACTCCTCCGCCGGCTTCACCGTCCGCCACGCCGGCATCTCCAAGGTACGCGGCTCCTTCGCCGAGGTCACCGGCTCGCTCGAGGTGGGCACCTCCTACGAGTCGCTGAGCATCAGTGCGGAGCTGCAGACCGCGTCGATCACCACCGGCAACGAGGATCGCGACAACCACCTGCGCTCCCCCGACTTCTTCGACGCCGCGCAGAACCCGCGGATCACCTTCCGCTCCACCGAGCTGAAGGGCGACACCCTGCACGGGGACCTCACCATCAAGGGAGTCACCCGTCCGGTCGAGCTGGACCTGGAGTTCGAGGGCACCGCGACCGACCCGTTCGGCACCTACCGTGCAGGATTCACCGGCACCACCGCGATCTCCCGCAAGGAGTTCGGCCTGACCTGGAACGCGGCGCTGGAGGCCGGCGGCGTGCTGGTCGGCGACGAGGTCAAGATCGCGATCGAGGCAGAGTTCGTGGCCCCGACCGCTGCGTGACCTGGTCTCCCCGCTGCACCCCGGGCGGGATCCGAGCCTCGTAATGGTTCGGGTCCCGCCCCTCGTGCGTTCGGCGCCGAATGGTCAGATCATGTGCTCTCTGACCGTACATGAGCACACGTAGTGACCACTCAGCGCAGCGGAGGGAGCGGACGGGGCACCAGAGGGCGACCCGCGGCGGACAAGTACCAGGGCGGGAGCACCCGCACCCCACGGTGCGCCGTTGCTACCCTCCCTGCCATGCCTGAGCACAGCGACGCCGACCTGCCCCACCCCGCCGACGCCGCCGACCGGCTGGTGTTCCTGGACCGGCAGGGCTGCCACCTGTGCGCGCAGGCCTGGCCGGTGGTCGCTGCGGAGGCAGCCCGGGCCGGCACCGGTGTCGACCGTCGCGATGTGGACGAGGACCCGCAGCTCGCGGCCCGCTTCGGGGACCAGGTTCCGGTGGTGATCCTCGATCACAGGATCCACGCCCGCTACCGGGTCGATGCACGGCAGCTGCGGGCAGCCCTCGCGCCCGGCCCCCGATGGCGCCGTCTGCTCCCCTTCTGACCGGGACTCCCCTCACCCGCGCGATGTGACGTCCGCGCGGGATGGCGAGAACCGCCTAGGGACGACGAAAGCCGCCCAGCTGGGCCGAGGGCCCGGGGCGGCTTCGTGTGGGGCGCGGGAGCTCATTCCGCGCCGGCGCTCACTTCTTGTTGCGGCGCTGGTGACGCGTGCGACGGAGCAGCTTGCGGTGCTTCTTCTTGGACATGCGCTTGCGGCGCTTCTTGATGACGGAACCCATAGGTCCTCCGATGTGTGACGGTCGAGTCTGGCGGTCCCCGCTGCTCAGGCGGAAGACGACTCGGAACATCCTACATGGCGACTCTGCGCCGATGACCTGCCGCCTTTGCGAGATCCGTCGCAACCTCGCGGCCCACCTCGAGCACCTCCTGGACGGGAGCGACCACGAGGTCGTCGGCGACGTCCCCGACGCGCCGGCGCAGGAGGCGCCGAGCGCGGCGCCGGGCCAGCGCGGAGGCGACGCCGGCGAGCGCGGCCCCGAGCATCGCCACCAGGATGCCGGCCGCGACCCCGAGGATCACCAGGGCCGTCGGGACGGGGATCGGCACCCACAGCTCCTCGATCATGGGCATCGGCGGCGCGGGGATCTGCGCGAAGCCGAGGACGGCGAGGCCCACCAGCCAGCCGAGCCCCACCACCAGGCACAGCAGCGCGATCCACTGCAGGATCCCCAGCAGCGGCCACCACCAGGAGGAGCGGCGGGCACGGAGATCCGCGCCGGCGACCGCCTGGTCGAGGGCATCGGGCAGCTCCTCCTCGTGGGAGCGGGCAGCGCGGCGGACCGCGGCCCGCCACCCGTCCGGCGCATCCGCGGCGGCGATGTCGGCGAAGCGGCGCACACCGGAGGAGGCGCGCGCGGTCGCCGCGGCGTTCGGTGTCGGCAGCGAGGTGCGAGCCGCCCCCTGGTCCTCCACCCCGTCGGCGTCGGTGCTGCCGCTGCCGCTGGCGCCGCGCCCTGGGCGACCCTCACCGCGGTCCAGGCCGATGTGCAGGCGGCGCAGCGGGTCGGGACGGAAGCGTCGTAGCCAGCGCAGCAACGGCCAGCCGGTGTGGCCGGATGCCCGGTACCGGTAGGAGGCGCCGACGGCACGGGCGACACGGTCGATCTGGGCGACCTCGGCGAGCGCATCGACCAGGCGCTCCCGGTCCGCGGGGCGCAGCGACGTCGCGATGCCGTCGGGCCCGGCGGTTTGCTGCAGGTGCTCGGCGGCCTGGGTGAGGTCGACCCGGGTGCGGGCCGCAGCGGCTTCATTGTCGCGCGCGATGCGCAGCAGCAGCTCGCGCAGTTCGTCGATGCCTTCCCCGGTGTGAGCGGAGGTCGCGAGCACGGGAGCGGTCTCCAGTCCGTCGCGACGCACCAGCTGCCCGAGGGAGCGCACGACCGGGTCCCGTTCGTCCGGGCGCAGCGCGTCCACCTGGTTCAGGACCACGACGGTGACGGCGTCGTGCCCGGCGAAGGGGGTGATGAAGTCGGCGTGGAGGGCATCGTCGGCGTACTTCTGGGGGTCGGTCACCCACACCAGGACGTCGACCTGCCCGGTCATGGCCTCGGCGAGCGCCCGGTTGGAAGCCTCCACGGAGTCCATGTCCGGCAGGTCCAGCAGCACCATCCCGGGGATGCCAGCGCTCCCTCCCGCATCTCTGGCGGCGTGCTCCAGGGGATCGCCCGTGCCGTCCAGGAGGTGCCGTTCACTGACCTGGAGCCAGTCCAGCAGGGGGTCGCTCCCGCTCTCGCCGAGCACCGCTGCGACGGGGGCCGCGGTGGTGGGGCGACGCACCGCTGCCCGGGTGATCTCGCGGCCGACGAGGGCGTTCATCACCGAGGATTTCCCGGAGCCGGTGGCGCCGAAGAACCCGACGACGGTGTGCTCGGCGGACAGCGCCCCGCGGGCGCGGGTGCGCTCGATGACGGCGTCCGCCTCGGCGAGCGCGTCGTCGGGAGCGATACCGTCCAGCAGGGTGCGGGCGCGCTCGAGCGCGTCGGTGCGCTCCGCGATTCCGGGGGCGCGGCCGCCGGCCATCAGGCCTGCTCCGCGGCATCGAGGGACTGCCCGCCGCGCACGTGGGCGGCGAGGTTCTCCAGCGCCGCGGCGTCCGCGGTGAGGTCCGCGGCGCCGACGGCGCTGGCAGCCTCGGCGATGCGCTCGCGGAACGGCTCGGCGCGCTCGTCGACGAGGGCGTCCAGGCGGGTGGTGAGTCGCTCGCGGGCGGTGGCAGCCATACGACGCACCGCTTCGTCACCGAACAGGGTCTCCAGCAGCTTCTGGCCGACGACGGCCGCTCCGGCGCCGACGCCGAGTTCGAGTCCGGTGGGGATGAAGGCGGTGGAGGCGAACACGACGATCATCAGCGCGACACCCACGGCATTCACCCCGAAGGACAGGATCCGGGCCTTGGTGCGGCGATCAGCGCCCTCGGTGCGCACGAGCTCCAGGACGTCGCTCTGCCAGGCACGGACGGCGGCGGCGACCTGCCCGCTGTACTCCTCGGGCAGACGCGCGAGGTCCTCGGTGCCGAGCAGGTGGCGCCCCGCGGGACCGGCCCGCCAGGCCGTCTCGACGCGCTCGGCGCTGCGTGCGGTCTCCTCGACGACGACGTGCACGAGGCCGGTCTCCAAGGCGCTCTCGGCGGCCTCCGTGGGTGGCTGCTCCCCGGAGAAGAAGGCGCCGACGCGGTCCCGCAGCCGGGAGATGACCCCTTCGACGGTGCGGAAGAACTCACCGGTGCCGACGACGTCCTGCCAGCGGGCGAGGACCTCGCCGCGCAGCAGGGACCCGTCGCCGACGGCGGTGTCGATGTTCTCGCGGCCGCGGGCGAAAGCCCTGTCGATGTCGGTGGCCAGTCGCTCGCGCTCCCGTTCCTGCTCCGCGACGTGTTCGGCGAGGTCGCGCGCAGTGCGCGCGAGACCATCGAGCGCCCCGGCGAGGGTGCGCCGGGCGATCGCGCCGCGCTCGTCGGCGTCCGAGGCGAGGTCGCTGAAGAAGGAGCGGATCTCCTGCACCTTCTCCGCCTCCAGCATCCCGTCCTCATCGAGGTCGCCCTCGGTGACCAGGAACAGGCGGGCGGCCCCCAGGCCATCGCGCTCCAGCATCCCGCGGAGATCCTCGGCGAGTTCCTCGGCGACCCCGGTGCGCGGGGGGATGCGGTTCATGACGACGGCGACGGTGACATCGCGGGCAGCGGCGCTGTGCAGCAGCTCCCAGGGCACGGCGTCCGCGTAGCGGTTGGCGGTGGTGACGAACAGCCACAGGTCCGCGGCGCGCAACAGCTGCCGGGCGAGCTCCCGGTTCCCGGCGGAGACGGAGTCGATGTCGGGGGCGTCCAGCAGCGCGAGACCGCGGGGCACCGCGTCATCCGCGAGGAGCACGAGGGACGTCGCCGGCACGTCCTCGGCGTCGGCGGCAGCCGACGGCGCGGGCGTCTCGTCCGAGACCACGGTGCCCCGGACGCGGGCGAGGCCGGGAAGGATGCGGCCGCCCTCGAACCAGGCGGCGTCATCGGGGTGGTGGACGAGGATGGGGCGGCGGGTAGTGGGACGGATCGCCCCGGCACGCGTCACACCTCGGCCGATGAGGGCGTTGGTCAGGGTGGACTTGCCCGCACCGGTGGAGCCGCCGATCACCACCAGCAGTGGCGCGTCGAGGGAGGCGAGGCGCGCCATCACATGATCGGCGAGCTGGGTGCGGGCGGCGTCGACCTCCCGGCGACCGTCGGCGGCGCCCGGGGTGGGCAGGGGCAGCTCGACGCGCTGCAGGTGCTCGGCGAAGCGGCCGAGGGCTTCCGGGGCGGGTGCGGTCATGGCGTCATTGTGGCAGGGGACGGGTCGTGCCGCGCGCGGGGGCTCTATCAATCGAGGTACGGGTCCAGGCCCCAGTCGGGGAAGGCGGTGCGGCGGGCGGCCTGGATCGCGCGGTCGAGGTCGTCCTCGGGATCGAAGCCGGTGCGGGACCAGTCCCGTCGGACCAGCGGCACGCGATCCCCGAAGGTCGTGATGTGCTGCGGCGGAGCGACGCCGTGGCGGTGCGCGAGCTCCGTTGCGTGTGGCACGTAGGACTCGGGCAGCGGCGCATCGGCGGGGATGTCGTCACCGAGGGCGATCGCGACCAGATGGGCCCAGGAGCGGGGGACCACGTCCGTCACGGCGTACCCCCCGCCGCCGAGGGCGAGCCAGCGCCCGCCGGTGACCTCGTCGGCGAGCGAGCGCATCATGCGCATCGACTCGCGCTGTGCCTCCAGCGTCACGTGCATCTCGGCGAGGGGGTCGTCGCGGTGGGTGTCCGCACCGTGCTGGGTCACCAGGACCGTGGGGCGGATCGCGCGGACCAGCGGCAGGATCGTCGCCTCGATCGCGCGCAGCCAGCCGCTGCTGTCGATCCGCGGCGGCAGCGGGATGTTGATGGCACTGCCGGGCGCGTTCGGACCTCCGGTGTCCTGCACGAAACCGGTTCCGGGGAACAGGGTCTCCCCTGACTGGTGGAGGGAGATCGTCACGGCGCGCGGGTCGTCCCACAGGGCGCGCTCCACGCCGTCGCCGTGATGGACGTCGAGGTCCACGTAGGCGATCCGCTGCTCGCCGTCCTCGAGGGCTTCTGCGATGGCGATCGCGGCATCGTTGTACACGCAGAACCCGGCGACCTGGCTGCTGCGTGCGTGGTGCATCCCGCCGGCGAAGTGGACCGCCCGGCGTACGGTTCCGCGGCGGATCGCGCGCATCGCCTCCTGGGCCCCGCCGACGATCCGCGCGGCGGCGGTGTGCATCCCATCGAAGATGGGGGTGTCCTCGCTGTCGAGGCCGTACGGATACAGCGCCGCCGGGCTGGGCCGGGTGGCGGGGTCGGAGGCGGCGCGCACCGCGTCGATCAGGTCGCGGGTGTGGGCCCGCGCGAGGTCGGCATCTGCTGCGACGGGGGCGTCCAGCAGCACCATGGCGGGGTGGTCCAGCAGGCCCCGGGCCCGCAGCAGCTCCCAGGTGAGTTCGAGCCGGACGGGGGACATCGGGTGTCCAGCCCCGAAGTCGTAGTGCAGGAGGGTGTCGTCCCAGACGATCCCGGTGGCCGTCGCTGCCGCGTGGCCGGTGTCACCATCCATGCGCGAAGCGTATCGGGTGCGTGCCTTCGTGCTGGCGAGCGGCCCGCTCGGGCATACAATCCCCTGGATCCGTCGGGGCGCTCCTCGGCGGGCCGGTGATCAGGAGGCGCACGCGGTGAGCGATGACCCTCGGCACGCCCGACGCGCGACGGGGATGCGGCGCCGCCGCTGGTCCCTGACGGGGATGCGTCGTACGGGCTCGGAGATGATCGGCGATGCCGCGCGCTCCTCCCCCGCCCGACTCGCCCTCGGCGCGTTCACCGGGGTGATCCTGCTGGTGACCCTGCTGCTGTCGCTGCCGATCTCCTCCGCCGACGGGCAGCGCACCCCGTTCGTGGACGCCCTGTTCACGGCGGTCTCCGCGGTGTGTGTGACGGGCCTGGTGACGGTGCCCACAGCAACGCACTGGTCCGATGTGGGCCTGGTGATCATCATGGTGGCGGTGAAGGTCGGGGGTCTCGGCGTGTTGACGCTCGCCTCACTGCTGGGCCTGTCGGTGATGCGCCGGATGGGGCTCGCGCAGCGGATCATCACGGCCTCGGAGACGAAGTCGGAGAAGCTGTCCGAGGTGGGCAGCGTGCTCGCGACGATCCTCATCACCTCCACCGCCTTCGAATTCCTGACGTTCCTGACGCTGGCCCCCCACATGCTGGTGAACGAGTACAGCGCCGGCCGCGCGTTGTTCTACGGCGGCTTCTATGCGATCAGCGCTTTCAACAATGCGGGATTCGTGCCGGAGGTCGCGGGGACCGAGCAGTATCTCAGCGATCCGTGGTTCTCGATCCCGATTGCGCTGGCCGTGTTCGTCGGCTCGATGGGCTTCCCCGTGATCCTGGTGCTGGTGCGGCGGTGGCGGACCCCGGCCCGCTGGACCCTGCATGCGAAGCTCACCATCTCCACCTCGCTGATCCTGCTGGTCGGGGGCGCCGCTGGGTACCTGGTGCTGGAGTGGAGCAACCCGTCGACGCTGGGGAACGAGAGCCTCGGCACGAAGGTGCTGGCGTCGATGTTCGCCTCGGTCATGCCGCGCTCTGGCGGGTTCTCCACCCTGGACATCGGGAACCTGACGGCGGAGTCGCGGTTGTTCACCGACCTGCTGATGTTCATCGGTGGCGGATCCGGCTCCACGGCCGGGGGCATCAAGGTGACCACCTTCGCGCTGCTGGTGCTGGCGATCATCGCCGAGGCGCGCGGAGACCGCGATGTGGAGATCTTCGGTCGGCGCATCCCGCACGAGACCACCCGCCAGGCGATCGCGGTGCTGGTGGTGAGCGCGGTGGTCGTGTTCACCGCGACGTTCGTGCTGCTGCGTATGACGCCGTTCTCGATGGACGACGTCGTCTTCGAGGTGCTGTCCGCCTACGGGACGGTGGGCCTGTCCACGGGTATCACGTCGACCTTGCCGGATCCGGCGAAGTACGCGCTGGCGCTGTGCATGTACGTCGGGCGGATCGGCCCCATGACCCTCGGGGCGGCGCTCGCCCTGCGAGAGCGGCGCCGGGTGGTGCGCCTCCCCCACGAGCGCCCGATCGTCGGCTGATCGACGAACTCGCGAGGCACGAGCGGGAATCGGGAGGCGGCACGAACTGTCACGCCGTGTGCGCCCGGTCGAGGGCGTACGCTGTCGTGCGATCCGGAGGAAGGGGCAGGGGTGGCACGAGAGCGGAAGCGGCGTCGCAGCAGCGCGGTGCTGGTGATCGGGCTGGGCCGGTTCGGGGCGGCACTCGCGACGACGCTGGAGGAGCTCGGCACCGATGTGTTGGCGATGGACACCCGCGCGGAGCTGGTGCAGGAGTTCTCCGGCCGCCTCACCCACGTCATCGAGGCGGATGCCACGCAGCAGGTGGGCGCCGGAGAGTTCGGGGTCGCGGTCGTCGGCGTCGGCACGTCGCTGGAGGACAGCGTCCTGATCACCGCGAACCTGGTGGACCTGGGAGTTCCGGCGATCTGGGCGAAGGCCATCAGCCTCGCCCACGGGAAGATCCTGGAGCGGATCGGCGCCCATCACGTGGTTTTCCCCGAGAAGGACGCGGGGATGCGCGCGGCCCACCTGGTCAACGGGCGCCTGCTCGACTTCATCGAGTTCGACGACGGTTTCGCGATCGTCAAGATGCGCCCGCCGAAGGAGATCCAGGGGATGAATCTCGCCGAATCGGACATCCGCGCCAAGTACGGGGTGACGGTGGTCGGGGTGAAGTCTCCCGGGCAGGATTTCACCTACGCGGTCCCGGAGACCGTGGTGACGGCCGAGGACCTGTTGATCGTCTCCGGCCACACCGACCTGATCGAGAGCTTCGCGAGCCGGGTCGGCCGCTGAGGCGCGGGCTCAGTCCCCGCTCATACGGCGGGAGGCACCGGCCGCGGCTTCCATCCCGGCGGCGAGCCCGGACCGCACCCCGGCCCGGTCGAGCGCTGCGAGCCCCTGGACGGTGGTCCCTCCGGGGCTCGACACATCATTGCGGGCGAGCGCCGGATGCTGGCCGCTCTCCAGCAGCATCGTCGCGGATCCCCGGACCGTCTGCTCGACCAGCCGCGTCGCAACGGGCCGCGTGAGTCCCTGGCGGACGGCTTCGTCGATCATCGCCTCGATCGCGTGGAACACGAAGGCGGGCAGGGATCCCGCGGCGCCGATGAAGGCGTGGACCTGGTCCTCCGTGATGTCCTCGACGACACCCGCCTGCGCGAAGAGCGCATGGATGAGGGCATCGGCGTCGTCGTCCACATGGTCACCGCGGATCAGGCCGACGGCTCCCTCCCCCACCCCGACAGGCGTGTTCGGCATGGCCCGCACGAGCGGCTGCCCGTCCGGGAGTGCCTGCTGCATCTGGGAGAGGGTGGTGCCGGCGGCGAGTGAGACCACCACGGCGTCCGGGCGGAGACGGCCGGCGATCTGACCGATGATCTCCAGAATCTGGTAGGGCTTCACCCCGAGGATCACCACGTCGGCCGCGGAGACCGCCTCGTCGCGCTCGGCGGGCTGCGCCCCGAGCTGATCGGCGGCCCGGGCGCTGCTGGCGGGGTCGGAGTTGGTGACGGTGAGGTGCTCGCCGGCGACGCCCGTCCGCAGTATCGCGTGGGCGACGGGGCCTCCCATGTTTCCCGCACCGATCAGGGCGACCCGCAGGTCGCTGAGGGCCGGGCGATTCGTCGTGCTGGTGTGTGCATCGCTCATGGTCCCACTCTAGGCACGCGCGGCGAGCGGACTATCCGGCTGTGACACCCTGAGCTCATGAGAACCCTGTGGTGGATCCGGGACGACCTGCGCCTGGAGGACAACCCCGCCCTGCGTGCCGCCGCAGCCGATGGCGAGGTCATCGCCCTGCATGTCCTGGAAGATGTGGCGGGGGCTCGGGCGTTGGGCGGTGCGACCCGCTGGTGGCTGCACCATTCGCTGACCGCCCTGGCCGGGGATCTCCGTCGGCACGGGGTGCCGCTGCTGCTGGCAACCGGGGATCCGCGCACGCTGGTGCCCAAGGTTGCGGCGGCGGTGAGAGCCGACGCCGTCACCTGGAACCGGCGCTACTACCAGCCGATGCGGGATGTGGATGCGGACATCAAGTCCCGTCTGCACGATAACGGTCTGCAGGCCGAGAGCTTCCCTGCTGCTCTGCTGCACGAGCCGTGGACGGTGCGCACCGGCGCCGGCGGCTCCTACCGGGTGTACTCCGCGTTCGCCCGTGCCTGCGCCGCGCGTCCCGCACCGCGGGCGCCCCACCCCGTTCCCGAGGACCTGCACGGCCCGAACTCTCCCGGGGGCACCGAGGTCCTCGGCGCCGCCCTCGCTGCCTGGACCGAGGAATCGACGGTCGAGGAGGCGCTTGCCGCCCGCGGCCTGCTGCCGACGGCGCCGGACTGGGCGGGCGGTCTGCGGGAGCGGTGGACTCCCGGCGAGGCCGGCGCCCACGAGCGACTAGATGACCTCGAGGACGTGCTGGCGACGTACGTCGAGGATCGGGACCGGCCCGATGTGGCCGGCACCAGCTACCTCTCCCCGCATCTGCGGTTCGGGGAGATCTCGCCGTTCCAGGCGTGGGCTTGCTCGCTCGGGGGTGACGGGCCGGAGCCCCGCGGTGAGGGCCCCGCGACGTTCCGCAAGGAGCTGCTGTGGCGCGAGTTCGCCTGGCAGCGCCGCTACTACCTGGATGATCTGGCCACCCGCAATATTCGGGAAGAGTTCGACCGCTTCGCCTGGGATGAGGACGAGGCGGCGCTCACTGCGTGGCAGCAGGGCCGCACCGGTTTCGCCCTGGTCGACGCCGGCATGCGTGAGCTGTGGGAGACCGGATACATGCACAACCGGGTGCGGATGGTCACCGCGTCGTTCCTGGTGAAGAACCTGCGGCAGGACTGGCGGCTCGGGGAGCAGTGGTTCTGGGACACACTGGTGGACGCCGACGAGGCCTCCAACCCCTTCAACTGGCAGTGGGTCGCCGGGACCGGGGACGACGCCGCGCCGTACTTCCGGATCTTCAATCCGGAGCGCCAACGTGAACGATTCGATCCCGAGGGCCGGTACGTGGCCCGGTGGACCCGGGAGCTGGCGGTCGAGCCGATCGTCGATCTGCGGGAGAGTCGGCAGGCCGCGCTCGACGCCCTCGCCGAGATCTCCGATTCCTCGGGGCCCTCGGGCTCCTCGGGTTCCTCCGGGGGTTCCTCGTGACCCGCCCCGTGCTGCGCCGTCTGGTGAGCGCGGTCCCTCCGGTGCTGCGACGGGCCGTCGTCGGTCGGGTCGTGTTGTGGACCCAGCCGCGGTTCCTGATCGGGGTGTGCAGCGTCCTCACCGCGCCCGACGGCCGG
The DNA here is from genome assembly GCA_030538435.1 of Brachybacterium sp. GTDB lineage: Bacteria > Actinomycetota > Actinomycetes > Actinomycetales > Dermabacteraceae > Brachybacterium. The sequence continues at coordinate 2,432 of JAUNUA010000003.1, read as the reverse complement.
ATCCTGCTGCTGGAGCACCGCTTCTGGAACGGCGGGAAGTGGGGGGTTCCCTCCGGTCACATGGGTCATCGGGAGTCCCCGCAGCGCACCGCCACCCGCGAGCTGCTGGAGGAGACGGGACTGCGGCCGCGGGATCTGCGGATCGCGCGGGTCGTCACCGGACTCGAACACAGGGTGGAGATCTGGATGCGGGGGATGATCGACATCGACGAGGCGCCGCCGCGCGAGGACCTGCAGCAGCGGGAGATCACCGACGCGCGCTTGCTTCCCCTCCCCGAGGCGCTGCGGGTGATGCGACCCGGTCAGGCCGAGGTGGTCCGTGCGGTCCTCGCCGAGGACTCTCCCGGTGCGATCGCCTCCGGGCGACCGGGGCGCGTCTAGGCGCCCACCACCACCGGTTACAGCCCCACGCCTTCTTCCGTCGGGTGGGCCTTCGCGGTGACGCGGGACTCGATCAGCACCAGCAGCTGCACCGCGGCGATGCCCAGCACGAACAGCGCCGCCATCGTCGGCCAGGTATCCGTCGGCGCCTGCAGAGCGCCCGCATCGCTCTGCCAGGGCCACAGGGTGCGCAGCGCCCCGATCATCACACCGGAGAGCACCACCATGGTCCCGCGGTGGAAACGCACCAGCAGGAACCGCATGAACTTCACGATCACCACCAGGCCTACCATCGCCCACAGGCCGAACCAGGCGATGTAGCCCAGGTCCCGCTGGTCCACGGCCTGCAGGGTCGGTTGGTAGAGGCCGACGGTCAGCAGCAGGAACGACCCGGACAGGCCCGGCAGGACCAGCGCGCACACGGCAATCGCGGCCGCGGGGGCAATCACCCACGGGGTCGGCTCCAGCTGGCCGGAGGGGAGGGAGGTGAGGATGAACGCGGCGAGCGCGCCGAGGGTGAACAGGCCCAGTTCCGGGGCACGCCAGCGCCCTCCGGAGAGCCCGATCGGGACCATGACCGATCCGAGGACCAGGCCGAAGAACAGGGCGCGGGTCGCCTGCGGATACGTCTCGACCATGGTGGAGACGGGCCCGGCGACGGTGAGCACGGCCGCGGCCATGCCGATCACCAGCGGGATCACGAGGATCCAGGAGACGTGCCGGATGTGGTCGGTGAAACCGGCGATACGGTCCGGGCCGGTGACGAGGCGCCGTACGGCGGTAGTGAGCTGGTGACCGGAGTCGATCAGCTCGTCGTAGATCCCGGTCACCAGCGCCACGGTGCCGCCGCTGACACCGGGGATCGTCTCCACGACGCCGATCAGGGCGCCGCGCAGCAGATTGCCGATGGGGTTGCGGTGGCGGTGCTGGCTGACGATCTCGCCGTGGGAGTCGGTCTCGTACAGCTCGGGGTCGGGGTGCGGTTCGCCGAGCAGGTGGTGCTGCTCGTGCTCCGGCTCGTGGGCGGGGGTGCTCATCTGGCGGGCCTCGATCGGGTCGGAGGGTGGTCGGTCGGGGTGGGGCCTCTCACCGGGTCGTGCCCCAGTGGGGTGGGACGTCCCGCAGGAGGTCGCTGTCGCGGGCGGTGTTGCGCGACCGGGGTGGGGTTCCCTCCGGCGCGTCCTCCGGCCAGGGAAGGCGCTCCCCGGTCAGAGAGGACACCACGACGGGTCCGCGGCGTGGTGATCCTGGGCCTGTCGCCTGCCGGGGCGCATCCTCCGCCGTGCGGGCGGGGGTGTCGTCCGTGGGGCCGGGCCGGTCGTTCACAGACGCTCCTGGTAGCGACGGATCGCGGACGCGATCGAGACGTCCAGCAGCACCGAGCGCTTCTCGAAGCCGAGGAACGCGCGGACCTCCGCTGCCAGCTGGTCCTCGAGGCGAGCGCGCCCGTCGGAGCAGATGTACTCCACGACCTCGTCGAAGTCCTCGGTGGAGTAGTAGGACAGCGGGTGGCCGGCGGGGATCTGGGGGCGTGGCAGCAGGTGCTTCACGGTTCCCACACCCTCGGGGCTGGTGCGCTGGTCCTCCTCCTGCGCGAGATGCAGTGCCCTCTCCACGGAGCGGCGGATCCGCTCGGCCTCACCGTCGGGGTCGATGAACAGAGCCCACGACCAGACCCTCTCCGTCGCCCATCCGGCGCGCTCGAGGCGTTCGGCGCGCAGCCGGTCCCGTTCCCGCTGGCTGGGGGTGGTGACGTAGCGGTCCCCATCGGTGTCGACGGCCACCAGGAAGCGGCCCGGCAGATCGGGGTGCCCGAGTGCGAGCTCGATGCGGTCCTCGCTGAGCCCGAAGTCGGGGGCGACGATCAGGCCGCGACGCCAGAGCCGGTCGGCGAGGTCCGCGACCAGCGGGTCGGTCGCGGTGCGGCGCTTCGGCTCCTCCGGCGCAGGGGCGGGCGGCTCGGGCAGCGGCTCGGGGGCCTCCCGTGCGATGGAGCCGGCATCGGCCAACTCGCTCTCCGCGGGGTCATCGTCAGCGGCCTCACCGTCGGC
>JAUNUA010000194.1 GCA_030538435.1 Brachybacterium sp. | reverse complement strand
AGCAGCGGCACCACCGGGATCATGATCGTCCCGAGCACCACGATCAGGGCCAGGGAGAGCGCGGTCGCCACCTCGAGACGGTCACCCCGGTCATCGGGCGAGGGTCGCAGGGTGTCGCGGATCGCCCCGATCGCCGCGGCCCCGCAGATCGCCGTGCCCCCCGAGATGAGCAAGGTCTCCTCCCGCGGCAGACCCAGCAGCCTGCCCCCGAGGATCCCCGCCGCGAACCCGCCGAGGACCACCGCCACGATCAGCACCAGCACCCCGGGCCCCAGCGCCAGGACATCCCCGAGCACCAGCTGCAGCCCCAGCAGCACGATCCCGATCCGCAGCACCGGTTTCGCGGCGACTGCGAGGCCCGCGTCCAGCCGCGTCGACAGCGCCTCAGTGTTCGCGAGCAGCACCCCGGCGATGATCGCCAGCAGCAGCGGCGACAGCCAGCTCGCCGCCGAGGCCAGCAGCAGCGCGACCGCTCCGATACCGGCGGAGAACAGCAGACCGGGCAGGACCCCGGTGCGCGACCGGGCAGGGGCGGGGGAGGGGGGTAACTGCCGGGAGCGCATCGCGCCATCCTCCCACGCCGCCACCGCCCTGCCGGGTGGTGGAGAATGAGCCGGTGACCGATCACGAGGACTCCGCAGCCGCCGCGCACGAGCGCATCGCCGAACTCACCGCCCAGATCGAACAGGCCCGTGCCGAGTACTTCGAGGACGACGCCCCGACGCTGTCCGATGCCGAGTACGACCGGCTGGAGCGCGAGCTGCGACAGCTGGAGACGGAGAACCCGCAGCTCGCACGGGAGGACTCCCCGACCCGCACCGTCGGCGGAACCGTCGCCGCCGGATTCGCTCCCGTCGAGCACCTCGAGCGGATGCTCAGCCTCGACAACGCCTTCACCCCCGACGAGGTCACCGACTGGGATCGCCGCGTGCGCGGAGACCTCTGGGAGGACGCCGAGCTGCGCTACCTCACCGAGCTGAAGATCGACGGGCTCGCCATCGACCTCGTCTACGAGAACGGGGACCTGGTGCGCGGCGTCACCCGCGGCGATGGCCGCGTCGGCGAGGACGTCACCGCCAATATCCGCACCATCGCCAGCATCCCCCACCGCCTGCAGACCGAGGAGCCCCCCGCCGTGCTCGAAGTCCGCGGCGAAGTGTTCTACCCCACCGCCCGCTTCGAGGAGCTGAACGCCGAGCGCCGCGAGGCCGGCCTCGCGGAGTTCGCGAACCCCCGCAACACCGCCGCCGGCTCCCTGCGACAGAAGGACCCCGCTGTCACCGCCTCCCGGGCGCTCGCAGCGTACGTCCACGGGATCGGTGCCCACGAGGGGATGACGCTCGCCTCCCAGTCGGAGGTGTACGAGCAGCTCGCCGCCTGGGGCCTGCCCACCTCCCCCCACACCCGGGTCCTCCCGGACCTCGACGCCGTCCAGAAGTTCATCCAGCACTACGGGGAGCACCGCCACGACGTCGAGCACGAGATCGATGGCGTCGTCGTGAAGGTCGACTCCTTCGCCGAGCAGCGCCGCCTCGGCGCTACCTCGCGCGCCCCGCGCTGGGCGATCGCCTTCAAGTACCCACCGGAGGAGGTCACCACCGAGCTCATCGACATCCTGGTGAACGTCGGCCGCACCGGACGGGTCACCCCTTTCGGCATGATGCGCCCGGTGAAGGTCGCCGGCTCCACCGTGGAGATGGCAACCCTGCACAACCAGTTCGAGGTGACCCGCAAGGGCGTCCTCATCGGCGACACCGTCATCCTGCGGAAGGCCGGAGACGTCATCCCGGAGATCCTCGGTCCCGTCGAGGCGCTGCGCGACGGCTCGGAGCGTCCCTTCGTGATGCCTGAGGAGTGCCCGTCCTGCGGCACCCCCATCGGCCCGATCCGCGAGGGGGACAAGGACTGGCGCTGCCCGAACGCCGAGTCCTGCCCCGCCCAGGTCACCGGGCGGATCGAGCACGCCGCCTCCCGCGGCGCCTTCGACATCGAATCACTGGGGGAGGAGACTGCCATTGCGCTGACCGACCCCGACAAGAGGCGCGGCCAGGCGCTCGCCGCCCTCGCCGACGGCAACGCGATCCACCTCCCCATCCGCGACGCCGCCGACGCTGAGCTCGCGAACTTCGTGGTCCTGAAGAACGGCCAGGTCGCCGACGGCACCGACGGGGTGCCGCTGCTGCGCATCACCGACCCGGAGGACCCGCTGCTGCCGGCCGTGCAGGACGGCGTCGTCACCACCGGCGCGAACCTCTTCGACCTCACCGCCGAGGCCCTGCGGGACGTGGTGGTCTGGCAGCCCGAGCGCCGCGACGGCGCCCCCACCGGCGACTGGCGCGTCCACCCCGCCTTCTGGTCCCGCGGCACCACCCGCTACTACAAGACGAAGAAGGCCTGGGTGCGCACCGCCGAACCCAGCCCGCTGAAGAACACCGAGGTACTCATCGACGAACTCGAGAAAGCGAAGGCGCAGCCCCTGTGGAGGGTGCTCGTGGCCCTCTCGATCCGGCACGTCGGACCGACCGCGGCCCGCTCGCTCGCCACCGCCTACGGGAGCATGGAGGCGATCCGGGAGGCGAGCACCGAGCAGCTCTCCGAGACCGACGGGGTCGGTCCCACCATCGCCGAGGCCGTCCGCGACTGGTTCGCCGTCGACTGGCACGAGGAGATCGTCCGCGGCTGGGAGGCCTCCGGTGTTCGCATGGCCGATGAGGTCGAGGAAGGGTTCGTGAAGACTCTGGAGGGGCTGACGGTGGTCGTCACCGGCGGCCTCGAGGGCTTCACCCGGGACAGCGCGAAAGAAGCGATCATCGCCCGCGGCGGCAAAGCCTCGGGGTCTGTCTCGAAGAAGACGAACTTCGTGGTGGTCGGCGAGAACGCGGGGTCGAAGGAGACGAAGGCCCGGGAGCTGGGCCTCTCGATCCTCGACGAAGCGGGTTTCGTGACCCTGCTGGAGCAGGGCCCCGCGGCGCTCGGCGTACCGGAGGACGCCGCGGAGACGGAGCCCACCGCATGACCCCGCAGATCCTCAGCTCCACCGGAGCGTTCTCCCGCGACCCCCACGTCGCGGACCCCCACCTGATCGCCGACCGGATGCGGATGCTCGACCAGGCCGGATACGAGGTCATCTTCTACACCCCGTGGTTCGACCGCGTCGCCGAGGCGGCCGCGCCGATCCGGGCCACCGGTTACCCGATCCCCGTGGTCCACGCCCACAAGATGATCGGCCCGGACCTTTCCACCGGGGACGCCGATGACCGGGCCCGCGCCCGCGACTCCTTCACCCAGAACCTGGACCTCGCGGGCCTGCTCGGCGCGCGCACCCTGGTGCTGCACCTGTGGGGAACCCGCGACATCGAGCAGTCGCTGCCGCTGCTGCGGCCGGCGCTGCACGACCTGATCGACGAGGCCGCCGAGCGGGACGTCGACGTCTCTGTGGAGACGATCCCGGTGCGTGGCTCCACACCGCTCACCGTGCTGCGTGAGCTGACCGACGCTGAGCCCCGCGCCCGCGTCACCGTGGACACCGAGTTCCTGGGCCTGCACGGGGAGTTCGACGGCGTCGCAGAACACCCGTGGCTGTGGGACGGGACCGTGGACCACATCCAGGTGAAGGACACCCTCGGGTCCTTCCTCGACGAGCAGGGCCGCCGCCCGTACCTGCACCCGGGGGAGGGCACCCTCGACCTCGCCGGGTTCTTCGCCACCATCATCGAGCGGGGGTACGACGGAACAGTGTCGCTGGAGTCGACAGCCCTCACCGACGACGGGGACGTGAACTGGGCCCGCCTGCGCCGCAGCCTCGGCCTGCTGGAGAGCTGGACCGGCGGGTAGCGGGTCAGGCGGCGAGCGCGAGGGCGAGAGGCAGCACAGGCCCGGCCCCGGCGCGACGCAGCAGGCGGGCGGCGATCGTCATGGTCCAGCGCGAGTCGATCTCGTCGTCGACCAGCAGCACCGGCGCCCCGCCGAGTGCGTCCAGCCGCTCCTGCAGCTGCGGACCCACCGCGAAACGGGTCCACAGCTCCGCGACCCGGTAGGCGCTGTTGCCGCCGGAGCGCAGCGGCCCCGCACCGGGTGCAAGGTCGAGCGTGCCGAGGTTCTCCAGCCGGCCCACCTGCGCGATGCCCGCGGCGAGCGATGCGACCAACTGCGGACGGGTCACCGACGGGACCGCCACCACCGCGGCGGGGCGCTGCTCCCAGTCCCAGCGAGTGAGGACCTCCACCACGCGCTTCCCGAGATCGGCGGGGACCTCGGCATCGACCCGTCGGCCCTCAGCATCGGTTGCCAGCACCTCCCGCAGGCGCGACCCCCAGCCGAGATCCGAGCGACGTGCGATCACCCGCCCCGTCTCTGCCCGGTCACGGTCAGCGATCTTCCCCGCCGGGGGGGCGCCCCCGAAGTCACCGCGGACACGATTCAGGCCGCTCGGCCACTGCCGTCGCGGCTCGATCGGGACCCCCACCCGGTCCAGCAGCGCTGCGACGTCCCCGGTGCTGCCGTCCTCACCGTCCACCCCCTCGAAGCCGTCCGCCGCTGGGTACCAGGGCCCCGCGCACACATCGCAGCGGCCGCAGGGACGCGCTGTGTCGTCGTCGAGCTGGTGGGCGAGGAACACCATC
>JAUNUA010000193.1 GCA_030538435.1 Brachybacterium sp. | reverse complement strand
TGGTGTTCATGCCCACCATCCTTGCGCGTCGGGGAGTTGCGGGGCGTACCTGTGCGACGGTAGTTGAAGACTGGACTATCGGCAATGGTGCCCGACGCCCCGACGTGCTTTGTCGCACGTCCGGGGAGCCCCTCCGCCCAGCCTTTTCGCAAGCATTTGCTTGTAAAATGGTCGGGACGATCGTCCCGGCGCCGCACGTCATGCAGCCCGGGAACCCGCCGCGAGAACCGGAGGAGGTGCCATGGACACCACCCGCGACCATGCCCTCGCACCGCATCGCGACACCCGCGACCGCCTGATCGAGGCGATCACCGCCCACGGCCCTGTCACCGCCCGGGAGCTCGCGGACCGCTTCGGCCTCACCAGCGCCGCGGTCCGCCGCCACCTGGCCGTGCTCGAATCCGAGGGCGTCATCCAGGAGCACGACGTCCCTGTCGCCTCCCGGGGCCGCGGACGGCCGAGCAAGTCCTTCGTGATCGCGGCGCGTGCCCACGCGACCCCGGACGAGGAGCATCACGCCCTCGCGCGCCTGGCACTCGAGGAACTCTCGCGCCTCGGCGGGGCGACCGCGATCGAGACACTCGCCGCGCGGCGCGCCGAGCGCTGGGCGGAGGAGCTGGAGGCCGAGGTCGCTGTCGCCGAGCAGCGGGGAGAGACGATCGACGTGCAGCGACGCGTCGAGATGCTCGCCGCGATCCTCACCGCGCACGGCTACGCCACCACCGTCCGGCCCTTGACAGTGACGGTCCCGACGGCGGTTTCGTTGGCCGGTGCACGGCCGCGTACGGTGGTGACCGCCCAGCTCTGCCAGGGCCACTGTCCCGTGCAGGAGGTCGCGGCGGAGCATCCCGAGCTGTGCGAGGTCGAGACCCGCGTGATCTCCCGGATCCTCGGCGTCCCTGTCCAACGACTCGCCACCCTCGCCGGTGGCGCCCACGCCTGCACGACCCACATTCCGCTCACGGAGGGAAGAGACACACCATGACGAGCGCTCCCGAACAACTCAGCCAGGACGAGATCATCTCGTCCATCGGCACCTATGCCTACGGATGGCATGACGAAGACCCCGCCGGGAAGGAGGCCCAGCGCGGCCTCAGCGAGGCTGTCGTGCGCGACATCTCCGCCAAGAAGGACGAGCCCGAGTGGATGCTCGAGCGTCGGCTGAAGGCCCTGAAGCTCTTCGAGAAGAAGCCCATGCCGACCTGGGGCCCGGACCTCTCCGGGATCCACTTCGACAACATCAAGTACTTCGTGCGCTCCACCGAGAAGCAGGCCCAGTCCTGGGAGGACCTGCCCGAGGAGATCCGTGAGACCTACGACCGTCTCGGCATCCCTGAGGCGGAGAAGCAGCGCCTGGTCGCGGGCGTCGCCGCCCAGTACGAGTCCGAGGTCGTCTACCACCAGATCCGCGAGGACCTGGAGGAGCAGGGCGTCATCTTCCTGGACACCGACACCGGCCTGAAGCAGCACCCGGAGATCTTCGAGGAGTACTTCGGCACGGTCATCCCGGCGGGGGACAACAAGTTCTCCGCCCTGAACACTGCGGTGTGGTCCGGCGGTTCCTTCGTCTACGTCCCCAAGGGCGTGCACGTGGAGATCCCGCTGCAGGCCTATTTCCGGATCAACACCGAGAACATGGGCCAGTTCGAGCGGACGCTGATCATCGCCGACGAGGACTCCTACGTCCACTACGTCGAGGGGTGCACCGCCCCGATCTACTCCTCGGACTCGCTGCACTCGGCGGTCGTGGAGATCGTGGTGAAGAAGAACGCCCGCGTCCGGTACACGACCATCCAGAACTGGTCGAACAACGTGTACAACCTGGTCACCAAGCGCACCACCGTCGAAGAGGGCGGGACCATGGAGTGGGTCGATGGCAACATCGGCTCCAAGGTGACCATGAAGTACCCCGCGGTGTGGCTGATGGGCGAGCATGCCCGCGGTGAAACCCTGTCCATCGCCTTCGCGGGCGAGGGCCAGCACCAGGACACCGGCTCGAAGATGGTGCACATGGCGCCGCACACCTCCAGCTCGATCGTCTCCAAGTCGGTCTCGCGCGGCGGCGGACGGTCCTCCTACCGCGGTCTCGTGCAGGTGATGCCGGGCGCCACCCACAGCGCCTCCACGGTGCTGTGCGACGCGCTGCTGGTGGACACCATCTCCCGCACCGACACCTACCCCTACGTCGACGTCCGCGTCGACGACGTCCAGATGGGCCACGAGGCCACCGTCTCCAAGGTCTCCGAGGAGCAGCTCTTCTACCTGATGAGCCGCGGCCTGGAGGAGACCGAGGCGATGGCCATGATCGTGCGCGGCTTCATCGAGCCGATCGCACGGGAACTCCCGATGGAGTACGCCCTCGAGCTGAACCGCCTGATCGAGCTGCAGATGGAAGGAGCAGTCGGCTGATGACCAGCACCGATGTGAAGGGCCCCGAGAGCATGGGGGACCCGCGCGCCAATGAGGCGGCCGGAGGTGCCGCCGGAGCCGCGCCCGTCCCCGCCCAACAGGGCCTCGCCGATGCCGGTCCGGCTCTGGAGGAGCCCCAGGGTGGGATCGAGGAGGAGGCGCTGTCCGTCGGTCGGGGTGCGACCCCGGGTGCCGCGGCCGCCGCCGCCCTCTCCCGCGCCCAGCGCTCCCGCTCCTTCGAGGTCGCGGACTTCGAGCGTCCCGTCACCAAGCAGGAGGAGTGGCGCTTCACGCCGCTGCGCGTGATGGCTCCCCTGTTCGAGGACGCGCCGACGGACGACCGCGACGGCGACCCCGCGGTGGACTACCAGATCGAGGCGCCGAGCGACATCACCCAGGGCGTCCTCGCCCCGGGCGAGGCACCGCGCGGCACCGTCCTGGTGCCCGAGGACATCGTGGCAGCGGTAGCCTCCGTGCGCACCGAGCAGGCCCTGCACCTGAGGGCCGCGAAGAACACCGAGGTGAGCGAGCCCGCACGGGTCGAGATCACCGGTCGCGGCGCTGATCGACGCGGGAACGCCCACATCGTGCTGGAGACCGAGGAATCCGCGAGCGCCACGTTCGTGCTGAACCACACCGGCTCCGCGCGGTACGCCCAGAACGTGGAGATGGTCCTCGGGCAGAACTCGCAGATGACCGTCATCTCCCTGCACGACTGGGACGACGACGCGCTGCACATCGCCCAGCACCACGCGAAGATCGCCCGCGACGCGAAGCTCAAGCACATCGTCGTCACCCTGGGCGGACGCGCGGTGCGCGTGAACGCGGTCGGCGAGCTCGTCGAGCCAGGGGGAGAGGTCGAGAAGCTCGGCCTGTACTTCTCCGATGCCTCGCAGTACCTCGAGCACCGGCTGTTCGTCGACCACGCCGCCCCGAACTGCACATCGAACTCGACGTACAAGGGGGCGCTGCAGGGTCAGGGCGCTCGGTCCGTGTGGGTCGGCGACGTGCTGATCCGGAAGGTCGCCGAGGGCACGAACACCTACGAGCTGAACCGCAACCTGGTGCTGACCGACGGCGCGCGCGCCGACTCGGTGCCGAACCTGGAGATCGAGACCGGGGAGATCGAGGGCGCCGGGCATGCCGCCGCCACCGGTCGATTCGACGACGAGCAGCTGTTCTACCTCCGCTCCCGCGGCATCCCCGAGCTGGAGGCCCGTCGCCTGGTGGTCCGCGGCTTCTTCGCGGAGCTGATCCAGCAGATCGACGTCCCGGAGATCCGTGAGCACCTGACCGAGTCCATCGAGAACGAGCTCGCCCGGAGCATGAACTGATGTCGGACGCCTTCGTCACCGTCGCCTCGCTCGCGGACCTCGCCCCCGGCGAAGTCCGCGGGATCGAGGTCGACGGCACCTGGATCGCGCTCGCACGCGCCAGCGACGGAGGCGTCCACGCCCTGGCCGACCAGTGCTCCCACGAGGACGTGCCCCTGTCCGACGGGGACGTCGAGGACTCCACGCTCGAGTGCTGGAAGCACGGCAGCCAGTTCGACCTCGCCACCGGCCGGCCGCGCCAGCTGCCCGCCGTCCTGCCCGTACCGGTGTACCCGGTCCGGGTGGACGAGACCACCGGAGACATCGGCGTCGACATCAGCGCGCCGAGCACCGCCTGAGAACCCCCACGTCCGCTCCCACGAAGGAGAACACTTATGTCCGTCCTGGAAATCAAGGACCTGCACGCCACCGTCGAGACCCCCGAGGGCACCAAGGAGATCCTCAAGGGTGTCGACCTCACCGTTCGCAGCGGCGAGACCCACGCCATCATGGGCCCCAACGGTTCCGGCAAGTCGACCCTCGCCTACGCGATCGCCGGCCACCCCAAGTACGAGATCACCTCCGGCAGCGTGCTGCTGGACGGCGAGGACGTGCTGGAGATGGAGGTCGACGAGCGCGCCCGCGCCGGACTGTTCCTGGCCATGCAGTACCCGGTCGAGGTGCCCGGCGTCACGGTCGCGAACTTCCTGCGCACCGCCAAGACCGCGATCGACGGGGAGGCCCCGTCCCTGCGCCACTGGGTCAAGGACGTCAAAGGGGCCATGACCGACCTGAAGATGGACGCCGCGTTCTCCGAGCGCAACGTCAACGAGGGCTTCTCCGGCGGCGAGAAGAAGCGCCACGAGATCCTGCAGATGCAGCTGCTGAAGCCCGCCATCGCGATCCTGGACGAGACCGACTCCGGCCTCGACGTCGACGCGCTGCGCGTGGTCTCCG
>JAUNUA010000192.1 GCA_030538435.1 Brachybacterium sp. | reverse complement strand
ACGGCGCGGGTGCCCGACGGCGCGGGTGGGGGCGCCCCGTCAGAGCGGGGCGGACTGGTGGGGCCGATGTCGGCGCCAGAGCCATGCTGCCGCGATGGTCCCGAGCACCCCGGCGAGGATGTCGGTCACGGTGTCGTACAGAGGGATGTACACCCGCGGGTCGACGTAGTGGTGTCCCCACCACTCCATGACCTCCCACACCACCGCGAGCAGGACCCCCGCGATCACGATCGTGCGTGCCCGCAGCCGTGTCCGGCCCAGCACCCACCGTTCCAGCACCCAGGCGCCGAGCACGGCCAGCAGCCCCGTGAGAGCGAAGTGCACGGGTTTGTCCCACCAGGGGATCCGTTCGTACAGGAACAGGTAGGAGCTGATCGCGGCGATCAGGCAGGTGACGGAGGTGGCGATCTCCCACCGGATCGGCAGGCGCGCCCGCCAGGCGATCACCTGTTCGAGGGCTACCAGCAGTGCCACTGCCATCTGCACCCACGCCCCGGCGAGCGCGAAAGCGATCGCACACGCCATGCCCGACCAGCGCACCGGCAGCATGGCGAGGTGATGGGCGACCCGGGGTTGTTGTCGGGTCCCCTGCAGCGGAGCGGCCGGGGTGCTCACCGTCCGCCCCGCACGCCTCGCAGCAGGTGGGCGCGGGCGGTGCCGCGGTGCCACCAGCGGAACCAGGGCAGCTGGCGCCGCCACGCCCGCACCAGGGTGCGACCGGCGCGAAGGAACCGTTGACGCATCCCGGATCCGGGCCGCAGCGCCCGCGGGGACATCCCGACGGTGACGGCGCGGGACAGCAGCACCGTCTCGGTGGGACGCACACAGAAGGACAGGTCCATGTCATCGTGCACGGCCGACGAGCGGGAAGCGCACCCCCGCACCTCCAGCCACCAGTCCCGTCGGAAGCTGCTGGTGGTGCCGAACAGGGGCGGGTGGCCGAGAGCCGCCGCGGAGGCCAGCGTGTAGGCGCCGTGGTACGCGACGGAGGTCAGGGTGCCAAGCGGCGGAGGCAGGTCGAACATGCCCGGACCGGTGACCGCCACTACCCGTCGCCGTCCGGGTCGGCGGGATGTCGCGCGGCGGTGAGCGAGGCGGTGGGCGGCGACCCAGCTCGGCTCGGGCCGGGTGTCCGCGTCGCAGCGCAGGATGAGGTCGCCTCTAGCGGCGTCGTACCCGGTGGAGGCGGCTGCGGCGATCCCCGGTCGGGGCTCGGACAGCACGCGGCATCCGGCCTCGCGCGCCAGTGCCGCCGACTCGTCGGAACTCCCGTTGTCGACCACGACCACCTCGAGCGGCGGCTCGGTCTGGCGGTCGAGCGCCGCGAGCAGCCCGCTCAGCTCGGTGGCGTCGTTCAGCACCGGCACCACCACCGAGCACGTCGGACGCTCGGCAATAGTCCTGCCGGGGGCGTGGCCCTCGGTGGGCGATTCCCCGGTTCCGGTGGTCGACCGGGCGGTCACAGGAGGGTGCCCCAGAGCAGCACCATCGTCACCACGAACCCTGTCACGTAGTTCAGCCACAGGAATCGCGCCCACCCAGCGTGGGCGAGCTCCGCCTCGGTGTCCACGAGGGAGCGGAACGGCCAGATGTTCACCACGTACAGCAGCGGCATGACGGCCAGCAGCAGGTAGGGCCAGGGGGCGAGCAGCATCAGCAGCGCCGCCAGGCCATAGAGTCCCATCGCCACTCGCACCGTTGTCCGGGCCCCGAGGACCGTCCCGATGGAGGCGAGGCCGCCCTCGCGGTCGGCGATGATGTCCTGCACCGCCCCGAAGGCTTGGCTGGCCATCGACCAGGCGAAGAACGCCGCGAGGACCGCGATCACCGTCATCGACGCGGCCGCGCCGCCCATCGCGGCGCCCACCGCGGCGGGACCCACGAAGTGGGTGGCGGAGGTCGCCGAGTCCAGGAACGGCACCTCCTTGAAGCGCAGGCCGCGGGCGCTGTACGCGACGACCGCGACCATGGTGACGGTCAGCAGCGCCGCGGAGACCAGCGTCCCCACCGCGTACAGGTAGACCAGGAACGGCACGCACACCAGCACGGAGGCGATGAGGGTCGCCCGATGCTGGGCCTTCTCCACCAGGGCACCCTCGACGCCGCCCTTGCGGGGGTTCCGCAGGTCCGACTCGTAATCGAAGACATCGTTGATGCCGTACATCGCCAGGTTGTACGGCACCAGGAAGAACAGCACCCCGATCACGAAGGTCGCATCGAGACCGGCCCCGGTCAGCAGGTACGCCGCGCCGAAGGGGAAGGCGGTGTTCACCCAGGACAGCGGCCGGGACGAGGCAACCAGGGTGGCGAGGAGCCCCCGCGGGGCCGCCGCGCGCGGCGAGGCGGGGGAGGCGGTGGCGCTCATCGGGCCTCCTTCGCGGTGACGGGGCGTGCCCGGCGTCCCGGACCGGCGAACCACAGCCCCGGCAGCAGCAGGCAGGCGAGCGCTACGTAGGCGAAGTCCTCGATGGGAGCCAGGCCGATCGACAGCCCGATCAGGTGCGCCGGGTCGTACTGGAACAGTCCCACCGCGATCATCAGGGTGTCGAACACGGCGGTGAACACCGAGACCACGAGGAACGCGATCCCCATCAGCAGGAGCACGCGGCGCCGTACCGCGCCTGTGAGCCGCCGCAGCAGCGCCGCGGTGAGAAGTCCCGCGATCACAAGGACGACGGTGTTCACCAGCAGGTACGTCATCGACCTGCCTCCCGCGAGGTAGTCGTGCCCGCTGTCCGGGAGCCCGCCAGCAGACGGTCGGCGCCCAGCAGCACGATCATCGTGAAGTGGCAGAGGAACCACAGGAAGATCGGCTCCTCGATCGTCAGATGCGGGACGATCTCCCAGCCGGTGAGGAACGGTCCGTCACCCCGCCCGAAGATCCCCAGCTGGATGCACACCAGGTCCCACACCACGAACGCTGCCACCCCGATGCCCTGCACCGCGAGAGCCCGGGTGGTGTCGGCGAACAGGTACAGCCGGAAGCGATGATCGATCAGGAGCATCGCGCCGCTCGAGACGAGCAGTGCTGCGAGATACCCGAATCCCGTCATCGTCCCGTCCCGCTGCCCGCATCGCGGGTGAGAGTGTCCGTGGGCAGCGGCCCGTCGCTCACGTCCCCGCGCAGGCGCTTCAGCACGTTCTCCGCGCTGATCAGGCACATCGGCAGGCCGACGCCCGGCACGGTGGTGCCGCCCGCGTACAGCAGTCCGGCGACCTTCCGGCTGCGGTTCGTCCCCCGCAGGAACGCCGACTGGCGCAGGGTGTGCCCGGGCCCGAGGGCGTTGCCGCGCCAGGAGTGGTAGTCCGCGGCGAAGTCTGCGGGGCCGATGGTGCGCCGCACCCGGATCCGGTCGGCGAGATCGGGGATCGATGCCTCCGCAGCGATCATGGCGATGGCGGCATCGACCGCGGCTTCCACGGCGGCGTCACCACCGCCGTCGATACCTCCACGGCCGACGCTGGTCCCGTCCTCGGCATCGGGGGAGACGGGGATCAGCACGAACAGGTTCTCCATACCGTCCGGGGCCACCGTCGGATCGCTCGCCGAGGGCATGCACACGTACGCGCTCGCCGGGTCCGGGACGCGCGGGCGCTCCCCGAACACCTCCGCGAAGTTCCGGTCCCAGTCCGCAGTGAACAGCAGGTTGTGGTGGGTGAGCTCGGGGAGGGCACCCTCCACCCCGAGCAGGGCCAGCACTGCACCGGGACCGGAGGTGCGGCGCCGCCAGTACCCCTCGTCGTAGGTGCGATCCGCGGCGTCCAGGAGCCGGGTCTCGGTGTGGTGGAGGTCCGCGGCGGAGACCACCACGTCCGCGTCGATCTGCTCGATGCCGCCATCGGCCCGGCGCAGCTCCACCCCGGTGGTGCGGGTCCCGCGCCGGCCGGGCAGCACGGAGGTGCGGGCGGTGCGGATGCGGGTCACCTCCACCCCGGTGCGGATCTGCGCCCCGGCGAGGCGGGTCTGCTCCTCGATCGCCGCGACCAGGCGGGAGAAACCACCCTGGGGGTACTTCACGCCGTCCTCGAGGTCCATGGCGCTCATCAGGTGGTACATGCTCGGCGCGGTCCGCGGGGTGGCGCCGAGGAACACCGCCGGATACCCGAGGACCTGCTGCAGACGGGTGTCGGTGACGGTGCGGGCGATGCGGTGGTGCAGGGACTCCAGCAGCAGTCGCGCGAGTCGCCCCGTCCGGGGGAGGACCCCGAGCAGGGTCGACAGCGGCACCCGGGAGAACGTCGTGTACAGGAAGGAGCGGACCGCCATGTCGTAGGCGTCCCGGCCCGAGTCCAGGTAGGTGGCGAGCTGCGCACCCGCGCCGGGCTCGACCGACTCGAACAGGGCGATCGCGTCCTCGCGGCCGGTGCGGATCTCGAGCGGGTCCTCGTAGTCCTCCCCGAACACCCGGTAGGCGGGGTCGAGGTCGGTCAGCTCCAGGTGGTCCTCGACGCTCGTGCCCAGCAGCGCGAAGAAATGCTCGAAGACCTCCGGCATCAGGTACCACGACGGCCCCGTGTCGAAGGTGAACCCGTCCTGCTCCCAGGATCCGGCGCGCCCCCCGGTGACGTCGCGGCGCTCCAGCACGGTGACCTCGTGTCCATCGCGCCCCAGGAGTGCCGCCGTCGCGAGACCCGCGACGCCGGCCCCGATCACCACGACGCGGCTCATCGGGACACCCCCGCCCGGGGTGCACCGACGACGGAGCGCGCCAGCAGT
>JAUNUA010000191.1:4505-4796 GCA_030538435.1 Brachybacterium sp. | reverse complement strand
CGTGTCCCCACCCGGAACTGGAGTGGCGAGGTGCGGTTCGACCCCGCGCGCGCCGTCGCCCCCGCCGATGAGCAGCAGGTCCTCGCCGTCCTCGCGGATGCCCGCCGCACCGGCCGCACCGTCCGGGTCATCGGGGCCGGCCACTCCTTCACCCCGCTGGCCCGCACGGACGGGATCCTTCTCAGCCTCGACCACCTGCAGGGGGTCGTCGCGGCCGACGTCGAGACCGGTCTCGTCACCCTGCGCGGCGGCACCCGCCTGTGGAGGATCGCCGAGCTCCTCGCCCCGCAC
>JAUNUA010000191.1:1759-4495 GCA_030538435.1 Brachybacterium sp. | reverse complement strand
CCTGGAGACCATGGGTGATATCGACCGGCAGTCCATCGCCGGGGCCACCCAGACGGGCACCCACGGCACCGGCCACGCCTTCACCGGGCTCGCCGGCACCGTCCGGGCGCTGAAGCTGGCCCTCGCCGACGGCTCGATCGTGAGCTGCTCCGCCGATAGGAACCCCGAGCTGTTCCACGCGGCGCGGCTCAGCCTCGGCACACTCGGCGTCGTCCTCGAAGTCACGATCCAGGCTGTGCCTCGCTACGCCCTCGCGATGACCGAGACCACCGCCCCAATCGAGGAAACCGCCTCCGCGTTCCTGCACACCTCCACAGAAGCCGATCACCAGGAGTTCTTCCACTTCCTCGGTACCGACCGCGCAACCGTGCGCACCACGTCCCGCGTCCCGGCTGACACCCCCGTTACGCGGCGCAGCGCCCCCGTGGAGCTGCTGCACCGCGAGCTGCTCGGCAACGGCGCTTTCGAGCTGATGTGCCGGGCCGCCGTGCTCATTCCCCCGCTCAGCGGTCCCGTCGCCGAGGTCGCCTCTCGCGCCTTCGCGGGGCCGCCGGTCACCGACGACTCGGCGCGGGTGTACGTCGCCCCGCGCCGGGTGCGCTTCCACGAGTCCGAATGGGCGCTGCCCGCCGAGCACTTCGAGGAGGCCTTCGCGGCGCTCCGACGCCGCATCCGCGAGGAAAGGATCCGAGTGACCTTCCCGGTGGAGGTGCGACGGGTCGCCGCCGACGATGTGTGGCTCTCCACCGCCTACGGACGCGACACCGTCTACATCGCAGCTCACCGGTACCACCGCGAGCGCCCGGATCCGTACCTCCTTCTGGTCCAGCGCACCCTGGAGCCGTTCGCAGCGCGTCCCCACTGGGGAAAGAAGCACTGGCTCGACGCGCCAGCATTGCGAGACCTCTACCCGCGATTCGAGGATCACGCTGCCGTGCGCCGCACCGCCGACCCAGGTGGCCTGTTCATGACGCCCTACCTGCGCCATATCCTCGGACCATGACCATGCTCTCGCGCCGGGCCCTGCTTTTCGGCGGTGCTCTGCTGCCGGCAGCGACCGCCTGCAGTCGCGGCGGCGGGGATACGGTGAGCGACCCCGACGGGGGTCCAGCGGGAGAGGAGGACCGCCGCCTGATCGTCTTCGCAGCAGCCTCCCTCACCGATGTCTTCGAGCAGGTGAACGCCGCGTTCATGGCCGACCGCCCCGAGGTGGACGTGGTCATGACAACTGGGGGGTCCAGCGATCTCGTCACACAGATCGGCCAGGGTGCCCCCGCGGACGTCCTCGCCACCGCCGACACCGAGACCATGGATCGCGCCGCGCAGGACGGGCTCATCGAGGACACCCCGCAGCTGTTCGCCCGCAACACCCTGACGATCGCCGTCGCCCCGGGCAACCCCGAGGGCATCACCGGCCTCCCCGACCTGGCCGATGCAGACCTCCAGGTGGTGCGCTGCGCCCCGCAGGTTCCCTGCGGGCGGGTTGCCGATGAGGTCATCGCGGACACGGGGGCGTCGCTGCGCGCGGTCAGCGAGGAGAACTCCGTGACCGACGTGCTCGGGAAGGTCACGTCCGGGGAGGCCGACGCGGGCCTCGTGTACGTCACCGACATCGTCCGCTCGGGTGGCGCCGCGGACGCCGTCCCGATCGCCGGAGCTGATGCCCGCGCCACCGACTACCCGATCGCCGCCGTCCACGGCACCACCGTGCTCGACCTCGCCGAGGAGTACGTCGCGTACGTCCGCTCCGGTGACGCGCAGGCCCTGCTGGCCGATGCCGGTTTCGGCGCCCCGTGACCTCCGCTCGGCCCTCCCGTCTCCTGGCTGCGCCCCCGCCCATCGGTGCGCTGCTGCTGGGGGTCATCGCCGGCGCCAGCATCGTGCTACCGCTGCTGGCGATCCTGCTGCAGGTGCCGTGGGGGTCCGCACGGGAACTGTTGCTCGCCCCCTCCTCGCTGCAGGCACTCGGCTTGTCCCTGGCGACCGCGTCGCTCGCCGCGATCATCTGCCTGCTGCTCGGCCTGCCGCTGGCGCTCCTGCTCGCCCGGACCGCCTGGCCTGGACGGTCCGTCGTGCGCGCCGTGGTGCTGGTGCCGCTGGTGCTGCCGCCCGTCGTCAGCGGTATCGCCCTGCTGATGCTGTTCGGCCGCCAGGGCCTGCTCGGTCCGCTGCTTGCCGCCGCTGAGATCCGCATAGTGTTCACTACGGCGGCGGTCGTCATCGCCCAGGTCTTCGTCTCCCTGCCCTTCACGGTGCTCACCCTGGAAAGCGCCCTGGTGAGCGCCGGCACCCGTCCCGAGCAGGTCGCGGCGAGCCTCGGCGCCTCACCCCGCATGGTGCTCTGGCGGATCACCATGCCGAGGATCCTCCCGGCGCTCGTGACCGGCACGATCCTCGCGTTCGCGCGGGCCCTCGGGGAGTTCGGCGCCACCCTCACCTTCGCCGGGTCGATGCCGGGTATCACCCGCACCTTGCCGCTGGAGATCTACCTGGTGCGCGAGACCAGCCCCGACGCCGCCGCAGTGCTCTCGCTGCTGCTGGTGGCGGTGGCCCTCGCGGTGGTCCTCGTGGCCTACCTCCGCCGGGCCGACGACGGGGGAGGGGGCGCGCGATGACCGAGGATCCGAGCGGCCGTCTCACGGTGGATATCGACGCCCCCGGACGGGATGTCCGCCTGGCACTCGCACCCCGACCCGGTCGCATCACCGCCGTGATCGGCCCCAACGGAGCGGGAAA
>JAUNUA010000191.1:0-1659 GCA_030538435.1 Brachybacterium sp. | reverse complement strand
GACGCGGAAGCCGCGCCCCGCCTGCGGTCCCTGCTGAGGGTGCTGCTCGAGGGTCGCACCGCGCTGCTGGTCACCCATGACCTGGTGGACGTCCTCACGCTCGCCGAGGACGTTGCCGTGCTGGAGGACGGGCGGCTCGTTGCCGTCGGACCCCGGGAGCGGATCCTTGCTCGACCCCCCACTGCGTTCGCTGCACGGTTGGTGGGGAAGGTGCTGCTGACGGGCCGGATCGACGGTCGCAGACTGCGCCTGCCGGACGGCGCTGTCGTCCCCGGACAGATCGAAGGAGATCTGCGCGATGGCGACGCCGCGTACGCTCTCATCGACCCGGCCACGGTTGAGCTCGAGGTCCCCGGCCGCCGGCCCGACCCGGAAGCCGGGCGGACGGGTCACGTCGCGGTCGCCGACGAGATCATCGGCCTTGACCGGATCGGCGCCCGCATCCTGGTGCGGGGCCGACACCTGGCCGTGGAGGTCCCCGCTGAGACGCTGCTGCACACCGATCTGGGTTCGGGTACCGCCGTCCGGTTCCTGATCGACCCGGCCTCGACGCCCCTCTACCCTGGGTGACGTGACAACCAGGACCGATACCTCCGCCCGCACTGCCACCCCCACACCCGCGGAGCTGCTCGCCGCGGCCGAATCCGCCGCCGACCGCGCCGTGGAGTACCTGCACTCGATCGACCGTGCTGCGATCGACCGGGAGTACAAGACCTCCCACCAGGACATCGTCACCGAGCACGACCGCCGCACCGAGGAGATCATCCTCGACGAGCTGCACCGCCTGGTGCCCTCGGCCCGCATCGTCGGCGAGGAGGGCGGAGAGCAGGCAGCGCAGGATGGAGGAGGCGCCAGTAGCGGGGGAGACCCCGAGGACGGCGCGGTGTTCTACGTCGACCCGATCGACGGAACCAGCAACTTCGCCGCCGGCATGCCTGCCTTCTGCGTCTCCATCGGAGCCGCGATCGGCCAGACGCTGGTCGCCGGTGTCATCGACGCCCCCGTCCTCGGTCAGCGCTTCACCGCGGGGCCCGATGGGCCGGCGCTGAACGGCACCCCGATTGCCGGTCGCCCCACGCGCGCTGCGCAGGACGCATACGTGCTTGCGGGACTGCCGACCGGACGGGACCTGCGCGAGCGCGGCGAGGAGGCCCTCGAGGATGCCGCGCGTCTGGTCGGCGGGGTCTCCGCGGTGCGGCACCTGGGCTCCGCCGCGCTCGAGCTGGCCTATGTGGCGGCGGGCTGGGCCGATGCCGCGATGCTCTCGAAGATCAATGCCTGGGATGTCGCGGTCGGTTTCCTGCTGGTGCAGCAGGCCGGCGGGTCGATCCGCCACTGGCCCGGCACCGGCCCGGCGGACGCCCCCGGGCACCTGCAGCCCGCCTACGTCGCCTGCTCAGGACCGGAACGGATCGAGCTCCTGGACGAGATCCAGGACCGCGTTCAAGCCTTTCGCGAGGCGAGCGCTTGACGGGCCGGGACAGGTCTCGCCCGGCCGAGCCCGCGAGGCCGTGTGATTCTCCTCAAGGCTGCTCCCCGGCGCCCTGACCAGCGCGGCGACGGTGCTAGTCTTGCCGGGTCGCAGGCGCCGCCAGGCGTCGGCACGGGGCTATAGCTCAGTTGGTAGAGCGCGTCGTTCGCAATGACGAGGTCAGGGGT
>JAUNUA010000190.1:2894-4820 GCA_030538435.1 Brachybacterium sp. | reverse complement strand
GGCCAGGCCATCCCGATGCGGTGGAGGTCATTGAGCGCGGAGACGGCGGGCACGGAGGAGCGGACCCGAACCTGATCGCAGAGTTCCTGCGCTTCGCCCGGGATGGTGGAGCCACGGAGGTCTCCGCCATCGCCGCACGCGAAGCTGTCGCGACGGGAGTGCAAGGCGCTGCGTCCATCCGGGCGGGCGGGAGACCCCTGGAGGTGCCCGAGGTCCCGCGCGAGGTGCGAAAGTATTTCGACTCGGGGCAGGCCTGAGCCCGGCGTGGTGATGGGCTCCGATTGCGATCTGGCCCCCCCCGCGGGAGCCTCGAGGCCTCACGGACAGTCGGCGACCAGGCGGAAACCCTTGTTGCCGCTGGAGTCCTCTGCGGCTGATGCGGTGCGGGCCGCGACCCGGTAGCGGTTGCAGTACGAGTCGTGGCAGAGGTAGGAGCCACCCCGGATCACCCGTACGTCCCCGTCCATCGAGGGGGCATCGGCGCCATCCCACGGATCGGCGCACCACTCCCACACGTTCCCGGTGGTCTCGTACAGCCCGTAGCCGTTCGGCGGGTAGCTGCGCACGGGTGCGGTCCCGGTGAAGCCGTCCTCCGCGGTGTTCCGGGTGGGGAAGACCCCCTGGAAGATGTTGCACCGGTGCTCCCCATCAGGCGTCAGCTCATCCCCCCACGGGTAGCGGGCCTGGTCGAGGCCACCACGTGCGGCCTTCTCCCATTCGTCCTCCCGCGGCAGGCGCATCCCGCACCACGCGGCGAACGCTTCGGCGTCCCGCAGGGACACGTGGACGACGGGGTGGCCGGCCCTATCCGCTACATGACTGCCGGGTCCCTCGGGCCGGTCCCATCGAGCTCCAGTGACACCGCGCCACCACGGCGACCCGGGCGGCCTGACCGAGGAGCGTCGGACCTCACGATCGAGGAGACCGCCGAATACGTAGCTCCACCCGAACTCCTCCGCCTCGGTCACATACCCGGTGTCCGCGACGAACGCCGCGAACTCCCCGTTCGTCACGCAGCACGGGTCGATGCGGAAGGCAGGGACGTCGACGGTGCGCACCGGCCCCTCCCGGTCGAGGGGGTTCGCGTCGGGGTCAGCGGTGCCGCGCCGGTAGGGGCTGGCTGCAATCAGCACTGCATCCGCGGACCGCGCCCGCACCTGATCCGGATCCGCGGTCGATCGGTGGCGATGACCCTGCACGCTCGACGCAGCGTCCGCCTTCCCGCCGCTCGAGTCGGCGGGACCCGCATCGTTCAGTGCCCGCGGACGGGCGGGCGCGCAACAGGGTGACCAGGGGGACTGCTCCGGCATGCCCTCGATCCTAGGGCCGGGGTCGCAGCCGGAGCCGTGCGGGCGCGGAGGGAGCCTCACCCCGTCGCGAGAGCCATCCCGAGGTATCCCTGGGCGAGTCGAGCGAGCGGCGCAACCCCCAGCGAACACACTCCCCACGCTACTAGCAGGCCCCACTGGATCGTCGCGACCGGCTCACCCGAACCGCCCCACAGGAGCAAGGGAACGAGGAACACGACGATCAGCAGCCCGGGGTAGCGGGCGACAGAAGTCGCCGCGAGCAGCCCGATGTGCTGCAGCCGGTCCGGCATGGGGACGCCCCGACGCAAGCCCCGGACCAGCCGCACCACCAGTCGCGTATCGAGCACGCTGGACACCAGCACCAGCACGCCGGCGATGACCAGGATGATCTGCACCGCGGTCCCGGCCGCGCGGCGGGGCACCGACAGCGGCTCCACCCAGGGGTGGTCGGGGGCCTGGCTGCTCATCCACAGGGCCGGACCGACGATGGCGAGGAGGGCCCCGATCACAGCCGCGAGCCCCAACCACACCCCCAGCGCGACGAGCGCCAACCGACCGGCCGTACGGTCGGAGGTCGGGACGTCCACGCCCAGCGGTGGCAGGGGGCGGTCCATGA
>JAUNUA010000190.1:0-2794 GCA_030538435.1 Brachybacterium sp. | reverse complement strand
GCGTGCTCACGCACCCAGGACGCCTCGGACTGCACCGTCCTGCCCGCCGTGAGCACCCCATCGGCCACGAACCCCTCCTCGCGGTCCCGCAGATGCTCGATCAGCAGCTCCCGGCCGTGGGCGAGGTCCTCGGTGGCGGCTGGGTCGCCCGCGAGGTCGGTGAGCTCGCAGGGGTCCGTGGCGAGATCGAACAGCTGCTCGTGGCCGTCGCCGGAGAACCACACATATTTGCGGTCCCCCCACCGGATCCAGTGCATGCCGTGGTGTCCTAGAGCGCTGATGACGTGCTCACCGTGCAGGTGATCGCGCACCTCGGCGCGTTCCGCGACTGCCGGGCGCAGGCTGTGACCGTCGACCGACTCCGGGATCGGAACGCCCGCGAGGTCCAGGATCGTCGGCATCACGTCCCGCAGCTCGCAGATCGCTTCGACGTTCCCGGTCGGACCCCACTGCTCGCGCAGCGCCGGCGGGAGCCACAGCAGGAGCGGGATGTGAGCGCTGCCCTCGTACGCCACCGCCTTGTGGTGCAGGTCGTGGTCCCCCATCATGTCGCCGTGATCGGAGGTGAACAGGATCGCGGTGTTCTCGAGCAGCCCCTGGTCGCTGAGGCCCTCCATGAGCCTGTTGATCTGCAGGTCGATGAATTCGATGCTGCCGAGGTACCCGGCCCGAGCGTCACGGTGGACGTGCTCCGGTCGCGTCGCGAACGCCGCCTCCACCTCCCCGTCCCGCCGATGCTCGGCGAACCGATCGATCCAGGGGCCGACGGGGCGCTGCCGCGGTGGCCGTGACCTGTACTTCTCCCAGAGCCAGCCCGGCGGGTCGAGCGGTGCGTGCGGACGGTGGAAGCTCGTGTACAGGAAGAACGGGCGGGTGGGGTCGCGTCGGGCGAGGAAGCGCAGCGACTGGTCGGCGACCCAGCGGGTGGGATGCAGCCGCTCCTCGCGCTCCCACGGCCGCGCCGCTACGGCGTTGCAGCCGGCGCCGGTGTCCTGGTAGTCGGCCCAGGGGTCCCCGGTCTGCTCCCGCAGCCACGGCAGGTAGTCGTCCCGGTCGTGATGCGGACCGCCGGAGAGGCGCCGGCCGACGTGCAGGAACCCGTCGTGGAGCTGAACGTCGTCGAAGCCAATGCGGGCCCGCTCGGGGTGGACGTGCATCTTCCCGACGGCATGGGTCTGGTAGCCGGCATCCCGCAGCGTCCCGGGCAGCGTCACGGGGTGCGCACGGGTGACATCGATGCCCTCGCGGTAGCCGTAGCGGCCGTGCCGCTCCGGGCTCTGCCCGGTCATCAGCGCCACTCGCGCGGGCACGCAGGTGGGGGTGGCGGAGTAGGCCCGGGTGAAGCGGTTCCCGCGGGTCGCGAGCTGGTCGAGGTAGGGGGTGTCCGCGGCGTCTGCCGCGGCGCAGCTCATGGCGTCGAAGCGCATCTGGTCGACGCACACCAGGATGATGTTCGGGGCGGACGGGCTGACATGGGCGTCATCGCTCATGGGTGCCATTGTGCCCGCGGTCCTCGCAGGACGTCGTCCTAGAGTGGGGCCATGACGATACGGCGGGGGATGATCCGGGCGGCACTGGGGGAGCGGCCGCTCCGGCGGCTGGGGGTGCTGACGGCAGCTGCCGTGACCCTCCCGCCGATCGCGGCGGCCTCTGCCCTGATCGCCGTGGACGCGGTCAAGCATGGGGAGCGGAAGGTGCGCGAGGCGCCGCGCCCGGGCACTTTCACCTCGACGGTGGAGAACTCCCACCTGACGATCTACACCTCCGGATCAGAGGTGTACGACGACATGATCGCCGCGATCGACGAGGCCCGCACGTCCGTGCTGATGGAGACGTTCATCTGGAAGGGCGACGAGGTGGGGGAGCGGTTCGTCGATGCGATGAACCGTGCCGCCGCGCGCGGGGTGGACGTGCGGGTGCTGTACGACGGGTTCGCGAACCTCGTGGTCCCGGCGTCCTTCTACGAACGGTTCTCCGCGGATGTGCAGCTGAAGCGTCTGCCTGCGGTGGCCCGTCCGTACTGGCGCGGGCTGTTGCGCCACACCGGGTTCAATCATTCGAAGATCCTGGTGGTTGACGACACGGTCGGATTCGTCGGCGGGTACAACATCGGTGATACCTACGCCCGCGAGTGGCGCGACACCCATGTACGGCTGGTTGGAGCGACGGTCTGGGGCCTGCGCAATTCGGTGAAGCGCGCCTGGAACGACACCGGCCCGGATCTCCCGACGATTCCGTGGGTCGCCCCGCACGAGTGGGATCCCGAGGTGCGCGTCGCGGCGAACCTCCCGGTGCAGCTCGTCTACCCGATCCGTCAGCTCTACCTGGACGCGATTGAGCGGGCGCAGCACCATATCTGCATCACCACCCCGTACTTCATCCCCGACCAGCAGATCCTCGAGGCCTTGCTGCGGGCCGCGGATCGAGGGGTGGACGTGCGGGTGATGGTGCCGAAGAAGTCGAACCATGTGGTCGCGGACTTCGCATCACGCGGCTTCTACAAGGAACTGCTGGATCGTGGCGTGACGATCCTGCAGTACAAGGCGGCGATGATCCACGCCAAGACCGCCACCATCGATGGGATCTGGTCGACCGTGGGGACTGCGAACATCGACCGCCTGTCCCTGTCCTTCAACTTCGAGACCAACATCGAGGTGATCGACCAGGACTTCGCGCGGAACATGGAGACGGTGTTCGCTGCGGACAGCGAGCACTGCGTCGAGCTGACCTCCCCCGCGTGGCGGGAGCGCCACCGCATGGCCCGTGTCATGGAGACGATGCTGGTGCCGCTGCG